>CAILKC010000132.1 GCA_903834675.1 uncultured Victivallales bacterium
CCCAGAGAAATGGAGCGGCCGCGGCCCGCGGCCACTGCCCACGAGGCCGTGGGCGGTCCAAAGGAATGGAGCGGCCGCGGCGCGCGGCCACTGCCCACGAGGCCGTGGGCGGTCCGAAGGAATGGAGCGGCCGCGGCGCGCGGCCACTGCCGACCCGACGGTCGGCGCTCCCAGAGAAATGGAGCGGCCGCGGCCCGCGGCCACTGCCCACGAGGCCGTGGGCGGTCCAGAGGTTGCTGCAAGTCTCATACAAGGGTTCACGATTCGCGGTCCCCCGCTCACTTCCGCTCCAGCGCCGCCAGGCGCTGGAGGATGGCCGCCTGCTGGGTCTTCAGCGCGGCGTTCTCGGTCTTGAGGGTCTCGATCTGGCGTTGCTGCTGTTTGATCGCCTCGGTGAGCACGGGCACGACCTCGGAGTAGGCCACGGACTTGGTCTGGCGGGCGTCGGCGGCGGTGGTGACCGCCTGCGGCAGGACGGCCTCGATCTCCTGCGCGATGAAGCCGATGTGGTTGCGCTCGTCGAGCTTCATCGCGGGATCGACCGTCTGGTCCCAGTTGAAGGTCACGCCGCGCAGGGCCTCGACGATGGCCAGCGCGTCGCCGATGGGCTGCACGTCCTTCTTCAGCCGGGCGTCGGAGAGTGCGTTGTAGCCACCGATGCCTGCCACCGAGCCGTTCACGTGCAAGGCGTAGCCGGGTTGTGTTCCGATGCCGACCCTGCCGTCCGTCATAAGCCACATTTGCGGAGCTGAACTACCGGTAAAAAATGCGAGTGGGTGAGCTGTGATTGTCCCAAGTTCGCCATAACCTTCACCTACATAAGAACCTACTCGAATAGTCCCATCGGAATGTGTTAGGCCAAAATGACTCGTATCCGTTGTCACATCTAATGCATAAGCCGGCGTCGCCGTCCCGATGCCGACATTGCCGGTGCCCGTGACCAGGGCGTAGGCCGTACCGCCGACGGTGGTATTGGCGGCGGTGAAGTAGCCGCCGTAGTTGGCCCCGGTGGAGTTCCCGGTGGCTTTCCCGTAGACGCCGTATCTCGCGTTTGCCGTCGTGGCGGTGTTCTCGAAGAACCCGGCGTAACTTTGGGTGCCGGTGCTGCCGAATGCCTTCCCATAGATCCCGATGTTCTGAGCACTCCCCTCCGACGCTTCCGCGCTAACCCCGTAGTTGGTACTCGTGCTTGCACCGAGTGCCGCTGCGTAGAGCCCTGCGTGGATGGCCCCCGTGCCGTATGCCACCGCTTTGATCCCTTCGGTCCAGCCCCCCGACCCGCTGACATCGAACCACCCCCCGTAGGCATTACCTGAAGTCACCCCGGACTTGGTGACGTAGATGGACTTACTCTCCCCCGTCGTGCTGGTATCCGCGATGCGCAATTTGCTTGAGGGCGAGGTGGTTCCGCCGATGGCCACATTGCCGCCCAGCATAGTGGAGCCGGTGCCGCTGGGGGTCAGGGTTACGTTCCCGTTTGATCCCCCCGCCGCAAGGGCGAGCGCGCCGGTGCCGGTGATGGAGCCGGTGATGGAGCCGGTGCCGCCGCTGGCCACCGGGACCGTGCCGAGGCTGATGGCCGGGGTGCTGGTCCCGTTGGTCACGGTGATGGGGGAGGTGCCGCTGACTTCGGTGACCGAGCCCCCGCCGCCCGCGGTGGCCCAGCTCAGCACGCTGCCGTTGGTGGTCAGGACTTTGCCGTCGTTACCGCCCTGGGAGGGCAGCAGTGCGGCGGCCGCGGTCGCCGCCGTGGTGGCGCCGGTGCCGCCCTGGCCGACGGTCAACGCGGTGCTCAGGCCGGTGAGGCTGGTGATGTCGCCGTTGGCGCCGGACGCCGCCGCGCTCAGCGCCGTGCGTGCATCGGCGGCCGTGGTCGCGCCGGTGCCGCCGTTGGCCACCCCGACGGTGCCGAGGCTGATGGCCGGGGTGGTGGTCCCGTTGGTCACGGTGATGGGGGAGGTGCCGCTAACTTCGGTGATCGAGCCCCCGCCGCCCGCAGTGCCCCAGCTCAGCGCGCTGCCGTCGGTGGTCAGGAACTTGCCCGTGTTGCCGGTCTGGGAGGGCAGGATCATCGCCCCCACCAGGACCCACGCGCTGCCGTTGTAACTGTAGAGTCCGGTCGGCGCCTCCGTCTGATACACCAGCAGCCCGGCGATCGGCGAGGCGATGGCGCCGCGCTGCGCCGCCGTCATCCGCGGTGGCAGCAGCCCCTTGGTCGTGCTCGTGACCTCCAGTTGCGCGCTGGCCGCCGGAGTCCCCGTGCCGACCCCGACCTCGCCGCTAACCGTCAGGTTCCCCTGCAGGTCCGCCGCCCAAGCGCTGCCGCCGCCGCCCGGCAGCATGGCCAGGAGAAGGGCCGTAGCAAGCGAGCGCCGACAGAAGCCCGACACCTTGATCTTCATCTGATTCATCCTGATTTCCGAGTTCCGAGTTCCGAGTTATGAGTTATGAGTTCAGCGGAGCCCCCGGCTGGGGCCGGGCCGCGGCCACTGCCCACGAGGCCGTGGGCGGTCCAGAAAATGGAGCGGCCGCGGCTCGCGGCCACTGCCCACGAGGCCGTGGGCGGTCCAAAGGAAGGGAGCGGCCGCGGCTCGCGGCCACTGCCCCCGAGGCCGTGGGCGGTCCAAAGGAAGGGAGCGGCCGCG
>CAILKC010000133.1 GCA_903834675.1 uncultured Victivallales bacterium
CGACCCTTGACCGCGCTGCTGATGGGATCATCGGCAGTCAACTTGAACAGCCCCTTGGAGAGATCGGGGTCATAGCCAAACGGCATGATCGCGCCACCCTCGCTGAAGTAGCTCGAATCCTTGGCCGCCAGAGAACGCGCCACCGCCACCTTGTTGAAGAGATCGCCGGCCACCGCGGCGCTGCCCTGAGCCTTGTCCAGTTCGCCCCGCACCGCGTCGGCGAAGTCGCCCGCCGCCTCAACCGCCTTCTCCAGGCTGACCTGCTCCAGCAGCTTGCGCCGAATCTCGGGCTGCGCCTCATCCACACTGCGCCCGGCCCGCTTCTCCTCGACCTTCACCGCCACCAGAGACCCGGGCATCTCCAGGATGCCGCTGATCTGGCCGGCTTCCAGGCTGAACAGCGCCTCTTCCAACGGCGGCGGTTGTTGCCCGCGACCCACGAAGCCAAGGTCGCCGCCCTTGGCCTTCGTCGCCGCATCGTCTGACACCGCGGTCGCGACCTCCGCAAACGGCGTCCCCGCCCGCACCTGTTCCAGCGCCTTGGTCAACGCCGCCCTCTTCTCCGCCTGCTGTGCGGGCGTCGCGTTCGGGGCCCACTTCATCACGATCTGCCGCGCCCGCACTTCCTCCTTCTGGAAGTCCGCCTGGTTCGCGTCGTAATACCCCTGGATCTGTTCATCCGTCAGGGTCACGTCTTTCTCGAAGTCGGCGGGCCGGAACACCACCGCCCGCACTTTCCTCTGGAGGGGGAGGTAGTAGGGCGACACATCCTCCTGAATCATCTCCTGGAACGCCTCCTGCTTCTTCGCCTTGTCCGCCGCGGACAACCCACTCTCCTTGGCCAGTTGCTCATCGTTCCACGCCGCCAACTCTGTGGCCACGCTACGGCCCGCCAGCGCGGCGCGGTGGATCTCGACCTTCTTCTCGTAGTAGACGCGCCCCTCGGCGCCCAGGATGGCGTCACGCACCTGCTGCCGTACCGTCTCGTCCAACTCCTTCGGCTCGGCCCCGGCAATCGTCTCCAACCAGCACGCCGCAAAGTACGTCCCCGCGTCGTAGAAGGGAGCCTCGGAAAGCGGCTTCTGCTCCGTCAGCGCGTAGGCCGCCCGTTGCAGATTCGGGTACTTGCCAATCTCGGGAATGATACCCTCCGCCAGGAACGGCCCAGAATCCTTGGTCGCCACTCCCGCCGCCGCTGCCGCCTTGGCAAACTGCTCCGCCAAAGCTTTCGGTTCCAGGGCCGGAACCGCTTTCTTCACCCCGTCCACAAAGGCCTTCGCCGCTTCGCCCGCCAGGGTCCGCGACTTACGCTGCTTCAACGTGGTCTCGATGTCGCCCTTGGCCTCCGCCAGCGTCTTGCCCTTGTACGCCGTCTCCTTCACCCGCGTGTAGAAGTCCTCGACCTCCTTCGCCTCAAGCACCACCTTGCCCTGGAAATCTTCCGTCTTGAACAGCGCCACGCGCATCCGCCGCGCGTCCGGCAGGCGCAGCTCCGTACGGTGCGCCGCGAAGTAGGCCGCCACCTCGTCCTCACCCGGCATGCCGTCCTTCTCCGCCTCCCCGCGCACCGCGGCGTAGGTCACCACAAACTGCTCGTTGTATTGATCGTAAAGGTCCTTGGCTTCATTCGGCGAAATGTGGATCGCCGCGGATACCTCGGCGTCCAGACGCCCGATGATGATGTTCTGCCGCAACGCATCGTCCAGATCGGCACCGTCGTAGTTGTTGCGGAACAGAACCCCCTCCTCAACCCGGCGGAAAAGCTCGCGGTCAAACTTGCCATCGCGGGAGAACACCTGGCGCAGAACGCCCTCGAGTTCAGACCGACTCACGGCCGTCAAACCACGCTTCTCGGCCTCGTGCAAAGCGCGTATCCGCCGCAGCGTCTCCTGCACCAGAGCCCCGCCCTGGGCGCCGTCCTGACTCATGAACTGGCCCGACTTCAGATAGTTGGACAG
>CAILKC010000134.1 GCA_903834675.1 uncultured Victivallales bacterium
TGGGCACCCGCACGGCGACCCGCCTGAAGGACTTCGTGAGTTTCCGGCAGGAAAACTTGCTGTAGACGCCGCGACCTGCCTACACGCACCCACCTCCGCCCACCATCCACCGCCTGCATTCCCCCCACGCCAACCAGAGGAGTACCCTCACCATGCCCCGCCTCAGAACGGTCGTGATCACCGCTGCCGCCGCGGCGGTCCTACTTGTCGTATGGCTATCGCTTCCGGGCTGCGATCAGCGTGAACAGAACCTGGAGCAACAGCTCAAGAAAGAACGTCAGGAGCGCCAGACTGCCGAGTTGCAGGCCCGGGCGTGGCAGGTCCGAGCCGTGGTGTTCTGCGGGGTCGCGGTGCTGACCTTGGTGGTCGGCGCCGCCCTCGGCTCACGGGCCAGCCAGGATGCTCGCAGGAGTCGCCCCGATGAAGAGCAGAAGTGACCGCCCCAAAACGCCCGCCAGCGCCACCGAACCGCCACAGGTAGACCCGGACATCGAGAGTCTGAGTGCCCTGGAACGCGCCACCGAAGTGCTGCGCTACCACCTGTTGCGCGCTGAACACCATCTCGCCCCCGATGGCAGTCTGCGCCAGTGGCTACGGCGGATCCTGCGAGTCGGTGCCTTCGTCGCCATCCCCGCTCTCATCCTGCTCCCCCTGGCGGTACTGCTACTGACCGGCATTGCCGCCTGCATCCGGCTGCTGCAGGAGATCCTGGTCCATGCCGTGATTGCCGGCGTGGTGATCGGGCTGCTTCTGCTGGCGGTGCTGGTCGTGCTCCGTCTGCTAGACTACGGCGGCAACGGCCGGCGCTGAACCGCCATCCCGCCTGGTCTCGTTATCCCGCCCGTACCTTCCCCCGTGTTCTCACTCCCTCTTTGTCCCCACCCCGTCCCAACCAAGGAGATCCCGTCCCATGCAACTCACCCTTTCCCAGAGTCACCTGCACCGTCTTGCGCGTGCCATGGCCAAGATCATCCCCGGCCGCGGCTCGGCTCTGCCCGTGCTGGACCAGGTGCGTTTCCGCCGCACCGGCGACAGCGATGCCGAGGTCACAGCCACCAACCTGGAAGAGACCCTCACTCTCGCACTCCCCGGCAGCGCCACGGCCGATAGCGGCCCGGATGCGTTCCTCTGCCCCTTCAACGAACTGCGCAGTCTCGCCAAAGACATGGGCCGGGGCGATGCGGCTATGCTCGCGGCGTTGCCCGGCGAACCCTCGCGCCTCGATCTTGTGATGCAGGTCAGCGGTCGGGACATCCGCAGCCGGATCGATCTCATGCCGGTCGCAGAGTTTCCCGAGACGCGGGTTTCCGTGGCCACTATGCCGGTCGATGTGGGCGCCTTCATCAAGGCGTTCCGCACAGCATTGCCCTTCGCCTCGGAGGACCCGACGCGCGCGGTGACCAACGGCGTCTTCTGGCATGAGGAAGCCCACTCGCTCGTAGCCACCGACGGCCGGCGCCTGACCCAGTTACGCCTCGACTCCTTGTCGCTTGGCCAGGACGTCATTCTGCCGCCCTCGAAGCTCCTGGCCAACGGCGTCCTCGAAGGCGCCGAAGGCACTCTCGGCATCACCATCGCCGCCGAGCGCACGTATCTCGATATCACCTGCGGCCCCTGGCACTACCAGGCCCGCGGCGTGGATGGCCAGTACCCCAACTACCGCGTGGTCATCCCGGCGGATGTCGGACAGTTCGTTGCCACCGTCGAGATTGCGCCGGCAGACCTGGCGCTGGTGCGCTCGGCAATCCCGCGCCTGACGACCCAGCACAACTCCGTGGTCCACCTCTGTGCGGTTCCCGGCGGAGCGCCCGTGCTGGTCAGCGGCGCGGTCGATGCCGGTGGCGGGCGCGGTGAGGTCGTGCTCGCCAACAGCCGCTGTCACGCTGAAGCGATTCAGGTCCAGGCGGTCAACGGGAGCTACCTGCTCGAATGCCTGGAAGCCGGGTTTCTGACCCTGCGTTTGCCGCCGGATTGCTCGCCCTGGCTCTGTACCGGGGAGCGTCCCGGACTCCACTGTCTGATGCCCATGCGTGAAGAGAATAGCGATGTCGCGGCCCTCGTGGCCGGATCTCTCAACCCAGGAGGAACA
>CAILKC010000135.1 GCA_903834675.1 uncultured Victivallales bacterium
CCGCATCAACTGGGAGTTCGCCAAGGGCCCGGATGGCCTGCCCACCGGCGCGGTGACGCTGGATTTCGCCGGCTTTGACCGCGAAGCGGAGACCTACCTCAACCAGCGCCAGGCATTCAGCGCTTTCAATATCGCGCCCTACCTCTGGATCCGCCGGAAACAGGACGGGAAAGAGACGCTCATCCTGCGCCTCACCGACTCCACGAAGACCGCCGTCGAGAGCCCGGACGCCGCGGGCGCGGCCAACCCGGTCTTCGATAAGCTGGTGCTGGCCGTCTTCGGCCAGATCGCGGCCCACTTGGAGCAAAAAGGCTGGCTTGACCGGGCCATCTACTACGTCACCGATGAGCCCGGGGAGGAGGATGTGGCCGCCATCGCCCAGATCTGTCGGCTGGTTCGGCAAGCCGCCCCGCGGCTGCGCACGGCGCTGACCTACGACCCCGCCAACCGACCGCGCCTGGCCGAATTGGTCGACGACCAGGGCCACTCGCTGGTTTCCGTCTGGATTCCGTATTGCACCCTGTACCGCGACGAGGTGGCGGCGCAACAGCGCTCCAGAGGCGCCGAGTATTGGCTCTACGATGTCAAAGACACCTGCCTGATCACGCACGACGGGCAGACCAACCGGGGCATATTCTGGGACGTTTGGCGGCGTGATGCCAAGGGCTACCTGTACTACCTCTCGACCTACTGGGGCCGTGACGTCACGCCCTGGGATCGCCCCAGCTTTCTCCTGCCCGGCGTCTCCTATCAGTACCGCCAAGGCGATGGCTACTTCTTCTACCCACCGCAACGGCGCTACAATCCCGAGCCGCCAGTCCTGGACACGGTGGTCACCAGCATCCGCTGGGAACTCATGCGCGAGGGGGCCGAAGACTACGACACGCTACGACTGCTTGAGGGGCTGACGGCGCAGGCCGAGCAGCGCACCCTGCCCGCCGCCAAGCTCGGACGCGAGGTCCTGGCGCAAGCCCGGACGCTGGCCGAAAGCATGGCGGGAAGTCTCACCGGCGCCGGCATTGGCAACCTCGATTTCGCCGCACGCCAGGAGGCCGCTGGGGCCATTCCCGGCACCGGCTGGAGCTTCAATGCCCAGGAGGGCTGGCTGCACCACCGCGGCGGCCAGCGTGCCGATCTGCCCATCCGTTTTACCGCCAAAGTCCCCGACGGCCGCTACGAACTGATCTTGAACGTCTACTCCGACCGTGACTATCGCGGCCGGCCCTACTCGCGCTTCCTGGTCGACGGGCGGCCCCAGGCCACCCGCGCCACCGCGCTCAAGGGCCCGGTTGACCTCAGCGTCGGAGCGGTGGAGGTCAAGGACGGCGCTTGCGCCTTCACCCTCTCGGCGATCGAGGAAAACAGCGGCGTCATCCTCTACCGGCTCGCCTTGCGCCGGGCCGTGCCAGCGGAGGCCTCGCGCGGGCTGTATCAGATGCGGACCCGCTTGGCCGACGCCATCGAGCAACTCCAGGCCGCGCTGCCATAACCTCAACGACGCCCCCGCGCCCCCGCGCCGTGTCGCCGTTTCGCCGCCTCGCCGTGTCGCCCCCTCGCCGTGTCGCCGCCTCGCCCCCGCGCCGTGTCGCCGTGTCGCCGCCTCGCCGCGGAGCGCTGAAAGCGCGGCCATTCCTCAGCCCAGGGCACCGCCCTGGGAATGGAATCCAAAACGAGATTGAGCCCTGCCGGGGCGGCATACCGACAGTCCATGGGCACCGCGTGGCCAGGTATGGCGCCCCTTCGGGGCTGAGAATCTGGGGTATGCCCGGTACCCAGGGCGGTGCCCTGGGCTGAGGGATTGCGCCCCTTCGGGGCTGAGAATCTGGGGTATGCCCG
>CAILKC010000136.1 GCA_903834675.1 uncultured Victivallales bacterium
TCACCGCGGACCCGTAGCGGGCGCCGCCCACGCCATTGCCATAGTAGTTGTCCCCGCCCCTGCCGCCATGGCCCCCGCCCCCACCGTACCCAGCCGGCCCGTCCCCCCCAGCGCCAGGACCAGCAATTGCGCTTGTGCTCCCCGCGTACCCCAGCCCGTCGGCACTGATCGCCGAGGTGGCATCCACCGTGATATTCTGCGCCTCGAGGGTCACCCCGTACCCCGCCCAGGCCCCGGCTACCTGGCCCTCCCGGTTCGCCCCTTCGCACCAGAGGGTCGAGGTGTTCGAGATCATGAGATCTTGACCGGCAAGGCCCAGGGTTGAATCGGCCACCAGGGTGAAGGCACTGTGGTCGTTGAGCGTGAACGGCCCAGGCACGTTCAGCCCCGAGCCACCGGCCAGGCGGAAGGTCGTGCGGTTCAGGGTCAGCCCGCAGTTCAGGACCACACTCGAGCCGCCTTCAACCAGCACGGTGCAGTCCGCCAGCGTCCCCCGGTCCGGCAGCCGCAGCGTCGAGGCGCCGGTTACGCTGAGGTCGGCTCCGCTCAGCGCCACCGCGCCGGCTACCGCCAGGTCCGACGTACCCTCCAGGAGAAGGTGACTCCCAGCTTCGAACGCCAGCAGCCCCGCGCCGCCGATGGTAGTGCCGAGAAGCCGCAGGCTGCCGGCCACGCGGAAGGCGCCAGTGTTGGCGACCGTGCCGGTCAGCTTCAGCGTCTGCCCTTGGGCGATGCGGAGTTCCCCGGCACAGCTGAGCCCGGAGATGGCGGCATTCGTGTCGACCGTGACGATGGCCTCCGCAGCCTCGATGGTGACCGTGTAGGTCGTGCCCTCAGCGTCATTGGGGACGGCGCCGGTATCCCAGTGCGACGGGTCGGACCAGTTCCCCGAACCGCCGACCCAGTGCGTGCTGACCGTAGCGCCCCAGGCCCCGCTGGACAGGAAGAACCCAAGCAGCGCGGTCCGAACCAGAAGGCAGGGTGCTCTCATGCTCCATCCCATCGACTCACACCACATTGCGTTCAAGACTCAAGACAATCTCTCGCCAAGACGCCACATATATAGAGCGGACGCCGGTCATACGGGAACCGCCTCCCGCAGCACACGCTCGCCAATCTTGGGCCGCAGCACGCTCCGGTCCACGAGGTCAACTCGCCGACCGACCGCGGCAGTGGCGACCATGAGATCCTCCCCATCTGCGACTGCCAGGACCTGGCCGACAGACTTCCACTGTACGGCTGGAAGCACCGTGCCGCCACCGGGCTTGTGGCGGCCGGGCGCGGGTCAGTTCCGTAGGGGTTCGCTTGTCTGAGAACCGCAGAGGGTCGAGGGCCTGCCCGCCGTGGTGGGTCGAGAGACGAGTGTCCGAGTCCCCCCCGTCGATTCGATCCCGATTTCAATCTCGATCCGCCATCCCATCGCTACCGTTTCGCGGCGGTACGCCCAGCCGCGGAAGTCGCGGGCTCGCCTCTGCCTCTTCAGCCCCGAAGGGGCGCCATCCCTCAGCGGTTCTTCA
>CAILKC010000137.1 GCA_903834675.1 uncultured Victivallales bacterium
CACGGCCCAGGAGTCTTGGGCGTAGAGCCGATCCTGGAGATCCGACAAGGCCGCAACTCCGGCCGCGAGGACCTCCTTGGCGAGCGGCTTCTGGCTGCTACCGATGCCTCCGGTGTCGCCCGGATCGACGTCCTTGAGGCGGAAAGCGCTGCCATCGCTGACACGGTAGGGTGCCGAGAGATCTCTTGCCTTCCGGGCGCCAGCATCGAGCTTCATGTCCATGTCCTCTGTTTTCTGGGGAGGGGCACACCGTGAGTTCCTGACGTGCCGCCTGACTGGCCGCGCGGGCAGCCTAGTCTTGCCTGCGGCCTACCAGGAAGCGCTGCGGCGCTCGGGGAGTCGGCCAGAGCCGCGAAACGACCGACATTCAGCTTGCACACGTCACTGAGTTCCGGCTTCCTCCAGCCTTCGCTCCAGAGCCTGATCCTCGTTACACCGAGACGATCTGGCGAATCTTCCCTGATTTACATCGCTCGTCCTCGGCCACACATACGTATCGGAGGAGCCAGCGAAAACTGCTGTGACTAGCCTGCCGTTGGTATCGGTCAAGACGCAGAAGTCCCATGCCTGTGCTCTCAACTCATCCCTTTCCCGTTGGCGTTGCTGCGCAGCAGCTTGCCTATCTCCGCAAGGTTGACCTGTCCCAGTCCATGATCGATGCCAGCCAGCTTCAGGTCGCCGCCGCTCGAAGAGCGACCCACCCTCAGTCACGGGCCTCCGGTCGTTCGCGGGATTGCCAACTTACCCCGCGCGATCCGTCTGCAACGATACCCCGCGGCGGGCGCGGCTGCAATGGGCTGGAGCAGGGGCCGGCGAAGAGGGCGGCAGGGGCGGGGAGGATGAGATGAAACGCGCGAAACGCGGACAAGAGGCGGAAGCCGAAAGCCTGCCACGCCGCAGTCTCTGGACGAAGGCGTGCGGCGGGTTGTGGGTGGCTATTCTCATCCCGAGGCCCGGCGCGACTCACCCGTTCAGGCTCGCCTCGCCCTATCGATCGTGGCGAGATGGGCCGAGGCGCAGTGGGGGTACAACGCATCCGTCTTGCCGTCAGTGATCTCCGACAATGCCCAGAGTCCCTCTCTGGCACTCACGGCCAGCTTCACATGCCTGAGCCTCTCCAGATGGACTCCGGTGCCGTACATCCCGAGGAAACGGGTCTCCTCTTCAGCGCTCAAGCCGTTGAAGAGAATGAACATCGCCACGTCGAAGTGGAGGTCGTTCTCCCCGGCCATTTCCAGATCGATGAACTTGATGCCTTCGGATTCCATGAGGTTCTGGGCGCCGAGGTCACCGTGGCACATCGCCAGCCGGGCATGGCCCACAGACTGTTGGCACAGGGCGAGCACCCAGCGGACGCTCTCGACGCCATCCGCGGTCAACAGAGGGTTCCCCGACAGGGCCAGCAAGTAGTGGTCGAGGACCGCCTCGAAGTGGTACCTGACGCCGAGGGGATCCACCGCATGCAACTGCCGAAGGGCTCGCGCCGCGCGAGGGAGGTTCGCTTCCGACTTGATGCTGGTCGACTGACAAGGTGTACCCTCAAGGTATTCCATGACGAGGGTCCGGCCGTCAGCGCTGATGTGCAAGGCCCTGGGCCCCAGCCCGGCTTCACCCACAGCGCGAAGTGCAGCGTATTCGTGCCGGATATCCACGGAATGGTAGCGGTCGCGCTTGAGCGTCCGGGTCTTCACGAAGTACTTCCGCAGGGCTGTGGTCGCGATGTAATTCGCGCCTTTACCGTCGGCGACGGGGGTCACTTCCATGACAGGTTCCGATGCGAAGAAAGCAAGATCCCGGATGCGGTTCTCATGGGTGGACATGTTCTCTAACACCAGGAGGTCCCCAACGTGTGGCGCCAAGCCGATCATGAGAACTTTCCAGGACGGGAAGTGGATGACACTCGGTTTGGACTCACGCCGATGGCCTGATGGGCCAGCAGTCAGGTTTCGACCGCCAGGCGCCATGCCTTCATGGCGGTCACGGGCCTTCAGCGGTTCGCAGGATCACCAACTCACCCGCGACCCCCGCAGTTACAGATACCCCGCGGCGGGCGCGGCTGCAAAGGGCGGGCGAACGGCCGGAAGAGCGGGGGATATTGGCGGCGATACAGAGGGGGCCGATTGGCGCCCTGGCCCCAACGAGGCCAGATTGCGGGTGGTGGCAGACTCGCGAAGGACTCGCCGATCATGGCAATCTCAAACCGCCTGCGTACGGGTCTTCTCGGGTTTCTTCTATCTGTCGGCGCTGTCCTGCTGGCGTGGGGGTGCGACCGCTTTGCGGCAGCCGGAGGGCCTCCGGGCAGGGGCTCCATATCCAGCCTGGCGGTCTTCGCTGTCACCCCCGTGCTCACCCTCTACGGCCTCGTCGCGTCGGCAAGGGGCCTTCTCTTCGACACCCCACTCTTCTCGAAGAGGACGATCATCTACACTGCTCTTCTGATGCTTCTCGTCGGTGTTTTCCCGTGGGCCTATACCGGCAGGATCGTCGGCGGCAGCCCAGGGAACGAGGGCGCCGGGATGCTTGGGACGCTGATCTTCCTGTTTGTGGGCGTCCCCGGCTTCACCCTTGCGGTCGTCGGGCTCATCGCCGGCTGGCTCAGTGAGGACTGATCGCTGGACTGGAGGTCATCGGATGCGGGCTGCAGGGCGTGCGCGGGGAGAGTGTGATCGTCTGCCCGCGCCTCATGCATTGGGAAGCCTCACCCCATCTGGCCATTTCAGCCAGATGGGAGGCTGCGACCTGCGCGTGGCGACCCAGACGCCAAGGCTTCGAGGGTGGTAACGGTACCACCCCAGCGCCTGCCCATAGCCCCGGACCACGAAGCTCTCGATCCTGGCCCAGCCGCCTTCCAGCGGGGTGAGGTTGGTCCGGATGGTGATGGGCTTGGCGGTGGGGTCACAGGCGCTTCAGCACTTCGATGCGGTCTGCGAGAGGTGGGTGCGTCGAGAAGAGACGGAGCAGGGATCTGCCCCCGCTGATCTTGAACGCATTCAGCGCCTGCGAGCGCTGATCGTTCTCGCCGCCACCGTCCACGATCATCTTCAGTTTTTCCAACCCGGCGATGATCGCCTGCTTCCCACAGAGCTTCGCGGCTCCGGCGTCCGCCCTGAACTCGCGGTGGCGTGAGAACCACATGGCGATGCCGCTGGCCAGGACGGAGAAGACGATCTGGCACACGAAGACCGCGATGTAGTAGCCGATGCCACCCCCCCGTCGTTCTTCGTCCCGGCCTTTTGACAAGGCAGAGTCGATCACGAACCCAGCGACTCGGGAGAGGAACAGGACGAACGTGTTCAGGACCCCTTGGAGCAGTACCATGGTGACCATGTCGCCGTTGGCAATGTGCGAGACCTCATGGGCGAGTACTCCCTGCGCCTCACGGCGATTCATCCGAGCGAGCAGGCCCGAACTGACCGCCACGATGGAGCGCCTTTGGGTCGGTCCTGTGGCGAAGGCGTTGGCCTCCTCGCTCTCGTAGACGCCGACCTCCGGCATGGGGATGTTGGCGTCGCGGACCAGAGCCTGCACGGTTTGGATGAGCCAGCGCTCCTCGTCGTTGCTGGGGTTCCTGGGGTCGATCACGTGGATGGCGTAGGACATCTTCGCCATGATCTTCGAGATCAGCAGCGAGAAGAAGCTCCCCGCGAAGCCCGCGATCAACGAGAAGACCAGCAAGCCTTGGTAGTTGATCCCGCTGTGCGTCAGCCATTGGTCAACGCCGAGCGCTTTGGTGACGACTGCAATCACGAGCATAACCGCAAAGTTCGTCAGCAGGAATAGACCTATTCTTGCCATGGTTTCAACTCCTTCTCGTCAGTGTTAATCCGTGACTATGGGTTCGACGCCGCGGCATACATGGCGAAGAACTCCTGCACCCTCAACTCCACTTGCCGAGGAGTCATTCTGTCCGTTGTCTCTACGCCGACAACACGCGACGTTAGCCCCTTGACTCGAGCCATCTCGCGGATCAGTTCCTGCTTGGCCGCCCCAGGGCCGAAGACAAATATCATCCCGGCATCCCGGACCGAGTGGACGATGCTGCGGTAGAACCGCTTGAGAAACTCATCCCGGCGCCGCCGCAGGCGGTGTTCCGGGATGATTGTACAATGCCCCTCGGTGCCGCGCAGTGGACGACGCGTCTGATCGATATCGGAGGCGATGCTCGTCGTTTCTGCCTTGTTCTTGGTGACAGACACAACGAATGCCCCCGACCGGCCCAACCCTATCCCGACTTGCTGTGCCATGGCCATCTCTCCTTCTGTGGTGTGTTGCGTCAGGCGAACCCAGCGAATAGCGGGTTCCGAGTGTGTGATGAGGGTAAGCGCATCACGGCTTGGCCGTGACCGCGCGCGGCGGGCTAGGTTTGGCAACCGCGCGCAGAAGGCGGTCGCCGGTGCTGCGCCTCAGGGCCGGCACGGCCTCAGGCAATCGGGGGACGGAAGATGTCGGGCGCTGTCGGGCGCGAGTACGTGCTCGCGGCGGCGGCGACGGTTGGGGCCATCCCCGGCAGCAGGAAGCCTGGTCTGCTTCCTGCGAGCGCCTCGTCCTCAGGGGCATCATCCGCTGCCGCCGCGGTGGTTGCGACCGGTTCGCCGGCCGGCGAGAGCTCGACCCCGCGGCTGCGTCCTGACCCTAGTGACAGCGCGACTAGTATGCAGCCCACGAGCATGCACACAGTGATCGTTCCACGCATAGCTCACCTTTCGTGCTCATACAGATGTGACGCATGGCGCAGGCGTTTCTTGGGGGCTGCCGCGCGGAAGGGCCGCCGAACGCGGGGGGTGGACGGAAGTGCATGACCTGTACGCAGGCAGGATGGGAGCGGGGCGGCGGGGAGCTTCTCCCGGGGGGCGCTTTGGGTTGCCACAGCGGCGTGGGGACTGGTATGCTACGGTCTTGCCGTCAAGGAGGAGTCGAAGACCCGGCGCGGGGGGTGAAGGTAACCTGTCAGCCCATCCCGCCACCTTAATCCCACCCACCCCCTGCGGCATAATACACTGAAGAGCGCTCTTGGCTGCCCCTGAACGCACGGGCAGCCCTGTCCTGCGCTATCACAGCCCAGCCCCAGGCCGCTCCCGCGGGCGCCAGACACCCGTCATTGGCGGCCGTTGCAGGGAGCGTTTGCTTTGCCTGCCGGTCACCTCTGACCCCAACCCCGCCCAGGAGGTGACCCCCATGTCCCCGGCAATGCAGGCGTTCTTCATGTCCGAGATCGCGCCCATTCTCGTCGCCACCGTGCCGCGCGTGGTTACACCCGTGGGCGCCGAAGACGCCGACGAACTTGTCCAGGATGCCCTCGTCGCCGCCTGCGAGGCGGTGCATCGGCTGGAAAAGCGCGGCAAACAGATCATCCCGAAGTCAGTCGCGTATTACACGATCCAGCGCCTGAAGTCCGGCCGACGCTCGACCGGCGCTGGGCGCACCGACGTGATGTCCCCCGGACGCCAGCTCGACGGGAAGGTGAGTCTGTCGTCGCTGGATGAACCGTTGCTCGTCAACGATGAGAACGAAAACCTGACCCTCGGGGATGTACTCGCCGTCGGCTTCGCGAAGAACGCCGCCGCCAACCCTGCCAGACGCCGGTTCCGCCGATCATCGCCCAAGTTCACCGAGCCGAACTCAACCTGTTCCCAAGACTGCCCGGCTGCTTCCTTGTAGCATGCGGGCACTGGCGGCTTCGGGGGTGTTGCCCGCAGCAGCTCGCGGCAGCGGATCAGGTACCGCAGTTGTCGCCCGCACAGCCTCCCGGACCCAAGGTAGTGGTGCCGCGCGGTCAGCTCCCGCCACTTGGCGCTCAGGGCCTTATCGACCGCGGTGACCCGCACCAGTTCCAGTCTGCCCAACTCCGCCAGCGGCCCGAAGACCGTCCTCGGCAGAATCTCGCCGACTCTGCCGCGGCGGCGATGGCGCGGCGGCGATGGCGCGGCGCAGGGATGCTGTCCCGCGACGGCGGCAGCGTGATACGACCGTCACGTTCGATCCGGTTTAGCGTTACCCGGCAGCTCATCTCCCGCAGCCTGCCGTTGGTAGCACGCCAGCCCAGCGTGCGGCAAACGCGGCGGCTCAGTTAGGTGCGCGACAACGTCGGCTCGGCAGCCAGCAGTCTGCCGACCGCCACCGCCGCGTCGTCCAACGTTGTCCGGCTCGAGCCCATGCCCGAACCGTACCACCGCACCCGCCCCGTGTTCAGTCGTAAAGACGTGGTTTTGGGTCAGGTCCTACATCCCCCTCATGAATCGACTCAACCAGCAGGGAACACCGCCCTGCTGGTGGACGGGAATCTGGCCCAAATCCACCAAGTGACGTTTTCGGCAGATTCATCAACTCGCGTGGCCGCCATCGGGAACGGCACCAGAATGGCCGCTGTGAGTGGCCCCAGCCCCGCGGCCGGTGTTGGGACCGAGTTGCAGTCGCCTTAAGGATGCGTCGGGCGAAGGTATGCCTGGATGTACCACTTGGCGCTCGCCGCAAGACTGTATGGCTAGTCAGAACGCCCTTTGTGGTGCCGCTCTTGGGTCGGCCGATCAGGGCTCAGACCCTCTGCGGGGTTCCATGGTCCGCGTGGCCACACGAAAGCCGTGGTGCCGCGGTGTATGCTTTACCGTTGGAGCCAGTGCTCGGCCCGAGACAGGCAGTCGCCAAACCGCAACAGGAACCGTGGGGGCAGGACAGGACTGCCAGGCTTTCACCGGCAGCCAAGAACGCTCTTCGGTGTACTATGCCGCAGGGGACGGGGAGAGTAAGAGCGCCTTGGGCCGGCCAGCGCGGAATACCCGATTCCCCATGGGGTTAAGGGCGGCAAGCAGTTCAGCCCCCAAGCCGCAGGAGTGCTAACAGCCAGCCTGGCCCCCTCCCATACGCATTCCTCACTCTTGTACTTGCCTTCAGTAGCCTTGACATGATGACACGCTCCGGCCATATTGTGACCATCACTGGTGATGGGAGACGTATCCGGTTCCGGCAAGACCGCCACGACGCCTCAACCGAAGGAAGTCTCATGCCACGCCTCTTCACATATATCCTTGCTAACGACGATGGCGCAGCGCCAAATCCGTTCCACGGCATGTGCTCCCTTGCCATATGCAAGCCTGGCATACGCAGGACAGCACAGCCAGGGGACTGGATAGCCGGCCTTGGATCGAAGAACGCACGCAGCGGCAATTTGAGCGGTAGCCTGGTGTACGCCATGCGGGTTGAGGAGGTCCTTTCACTCGAGGACTATGACAGCCAGGCTCCATCACGGTGGCCCCATCGAGTCCCGAACCCTAACAGTACGTTGCGGCAGGACCACTTGGGGGACTGCATTTACGATTTCTCGAGCGGAACCCCAGTCCAAAGGCCAGGGGTGCACAACCTGGGGAATCGCGACAGAGACTTGGGCGGCCGAAACGTTCTGCTGTCCAGAGACTTCTACTACTTCGGCAGGCAGGCACCGCCACTCCCAGAATCACTGCAGCCAATCCGTCACCAGAACCAAGGACACCGAAGTACAGCGAACGCCGGGTACTTCCAGCAGTTTGTGGATTGGGTAAGGTCATTCCCCCCGGCGCCTGGTCACCTCTATGGCGAGCCCGACTGGAATGAGGCTGCTTCATGTGGCAGTGGCAGATGCCCCACTCGTCGGCAGTGTGGTGGGGGTAATCCAGTGTGACTGCTCTTTGGCCGGTGCAGGATCGTGTCATGTGTTATGTGGTTGCGTGGAGTTACGCTGAAGGAGATAACGCTTCATGAAACGAAACCTACTTGTCACGGCGGCGGTGTGGTGTGCGTCCCTGGGAGCGCATGCGGCTTCGTACATTGTCTGGCCGGGACAGAGCCTGCAGACGGCGATCAACAACGCCATGGCCGGGGACAACATTACGGTCATGGCTGGATCGTACAATCAGAACATCACGATCAGCAAGGGGATCGATATCCGCGGCGAGGCAGGGAAAACGATCCAAGTCACCGGGACGCTGACGATCAGCAACGCGCCGGCGGCCGTGTACATCAAGGGCATTGACTGGGGGCAGAATGTGGCCAACGGCTCCGGGATCACCGTTACGAGCAGCAGCGATGTGCGCATCGATGACTGCCGCGTTCTCTACAACACCCTGGCCGGCGCCAACCTGAGCGTCACGGGCTCGAAGTTCTACCTGTTCAAAACCTCGATCACGGGCTCGGCGACCTTCACGAACAGCGACTGGACGCTGCAGGGTTCGGCGGTCGGGTCGGGCCTGACGAGCAACACCTCCAATACCAAGATCATCAAGAGCACGATCACTGGTGCGTGCGTCCACAACGACGCCACGAAGGAACTGACCGTATTTCAGTCCACACTGACCGAGAACTTGAACATCAATGCGCTCAAGTACTGGGTCTGCTACAACACCATCCGCTACATGGCCATCACTGGCGGCACGGGCGAGGTTACCGGGAACTCGATCCTGGGACGAGGCGGCCGCCTTAACGGCGTTACCCTGACAAACAGTAACGTGGTGATCCGAAATAATTACATTGCTGATTTCCGCGAAGATGCGGGTGGAAGCGTTCTAGAAAGTGACAACGGCATCGTTGTGGTATCTGGAACTGCCAAGGTTACAAACAATTTGATCCGAAATTTGGGTAACGCGTCGGTTAATTATGGTAAGACTGCGGTAGGAATCAGCATCTACGTCAAGGGTACGGTCTCCACGGAAATCACCGGCAACATCATTCAGGACTGTGTGAACGGGTGCGCGGCCGGAGTTGGCGGACCTTACTCCGTCTTTGCCCCGCAGGCAGGCGTGATCGCCACCTACAACAACCTACGAAATGGCTATGCCGGCGGAGTAGTACCAGCCAATTGCATCAATACGGATCCTTTGTTTGTCAATCCGGCGATTGGGAATTACACCCTTCGCGCGGATTCCCCCTGCAGAGATACTGGCCCCACTGATCCTCAATACAACGACCTTGACGGTTCGCGGAATGATATGGGCATGTACGGCGGCCACTCCTACGACCCGAACGGCAAGACGACAACGGCGCCGGTTGTGCTTTCCAGCGAGGTCTCGCCTCTGTTCATCAAGCGCGGCGGCACGGTGACGATAAAGGCTCGGGCAGGCGTGGCGGCGGAGTGAGGTGACATTGCGAATGTGATAGGATACCCATCATGTTCCCATATGTCCACATCCAGGAGTTGACCGTGAACCCACAGAATCTTAAACTGGCCGGTGTTCTGCTGAACACATTCGGGGCAGTGGTGTTGGCCTACCGAGTAACAGGCATTCTTCAGGCTCTGTCGATAGTTGTAACCTGCCATGAAGCCAACATCCAGCAAGTGATGGAAGGACGGACGAAAGTATTTAACTTCACGAATTCACTTGAGCACATGAAACGGGCCAAGGGCGTTTGTTTACTTGTCAGTGGTTTTGTTCTCACAATAGTCGGCCTTTTGTGTCAACTTCTTGCCTTCTGGGTCTCAGCGGCATGAAGTGGTCGTTCAGAGACTCTTTGAAATTTCTCCAAGACCAGAGAGAAGAACGCATAAAGCATCCCGAAGGTGAAACATGGATCCGATTGTAGTCAGCGTTGGCCAGCAGTCTGACGGCTGCGTGTTTGGACTGGCGCCCAAGACGCGGGTGAAACTCGCACAGACCGCCCCAGCCGTTTCCCCTATTCCGAGTCTTTTTGTGGCTTGGACGACGAAAGACGATTTTGAAGCGTTCGTAGGCCCGATTTGGCTGCATGTTGCGGCCATGTTGACGGGAATTCCGGAGCAGGACTTCAGCACCTTCAAGCAGAAAGTTGTGTTTGTGGAATCTGTAACCAACGAACACCTGTTTACGCCATGCCAAGATCACTGCGATGTGCTCAAATAAGCTGTGCACAGAAAGGAGAAACACATGCCAATCATATCGATGTTCTACGGTATCATTGTATCACTGTACTTTGTTGATAACAAGCAACATGCACTGCCTCATATCCATGTCAAATACCAAGACTTTGAGGCCGTGCTCGCGATCCCCAGCGGGAAACTGCTGGAGGGTCGGCTACCGCGGGCCAAGATGAAGCTTGTTCACGCCTGGATCGAGATTCACCACGACGAGTTGATGGCTGACTGGGAACTGGCGGTAACTGGGCAGGCTCCCTACAAGATCGAACCCCTCAGGTAGACGAGGCATACCCTATGAATCCACGTGTAAGAAGTGTGAAACCGCTGCCGGATTACCGGTTGGAGCTGACCTTCGCCAATAGCGATGTCGGAGTGTACGATTGTCGGCCATTGCTAGACTTCGGCGTGTTCCGCGAGCTTCGGGACGAGGCCTATTTCCGGCAGGTGGCCGCCATCAACGGGACGGTTGCATGGCCGCATGAGCAGGACATCTGCCCGGACACGCTATACCTGGAGTCGGTCAAGAAACCTGCATGCGTGCACCGGTCTCACCGCGGGTCTGCGAGGGAACGCCAATCAGCGCAGGTCCACTCATGAATACAAGCAGACCTTGAAACGCCGAATCACAACCCTAATACTGACTGCGTGGCTGCTTCTACTCGGCCTCGGCATCGTCCCGAATTTGCTGGCGAGTACGCTGATCGCCAGCGGCGAGTATTTCGTAAACACTGACCCCGGCGCGGGAAATGGCACGCCGCTGGCGGCGGATGACACGGCGTTCAATACAGACATCGAGGGGGCAACGCAGGGATCGGTGGACGTTTTCGGGCTGGCAGCGGGCTGGCACCGTATCGGGATACGGTTCAGGGACAACAACGGAACCTGGGGGAATGTGCGCTGGCAGGATCTCTGCGTGTTTGACGGCGCAGAGAGCACTTCCAGCACGGTGCCGCAGCCGGCGGAGTACTTCCTTGATGATGACCCCGGCATTGGCAAGGGGTATCCGCTGCTGCTGGCGACGGAACCGGCACCGCCGGATGTTCAGGATGCGGTTCCGGTCATCATCAACACGGGCAAGCTGGTGTCCGGAACGCACAACGTGGGCGTACGGTTCCGCAGTGCCGCCGGGGTTTGGGGTGCCACACGCCTGTTCACCTTCTTTGTGTTTGAGGATGCAATCCCACCGGCCCCGCCGGTTGCGGACATCGCAGAGACCGAGCATTTCTGGGGCGAGCCGCCCACGGCGGGCGGTGGGCAGCCCGCGACCCTGATCCCGGTTCTGCCCCTGCCGGGGCTTGCAGACGGGCAGAACTTGGCTGTTTCGACCGCCGTGCAGGAGATTGGCGTTCGGCAGATCGGCATCCGCTTCCGAGGGCAGGATGGCCAGTGGAGTGCGCCGCAGGTGTGGAGCGTGCGGATTGACCAGGATGATGTTGCTTTCGCCAAGGTGCCGCTGCATGTCGAATCGAACCTGGGCATCCCGCTGTACAATCTAGATTCCTGGTGGAAGGTCGGCGACACGGTGGGGCTCAAGGTGCCGCCAGTGATGACGCACAAGGGCGTCCAGTACAATTGCCTGGGGTGGATCGGCACGGGCGACGCCCCGGCGCATGGCGAAACCTGCTCCGTCTCCTTCACCATCACGAAGGCGTCGACGCTGACTTGGATCTGGTCGGACAAGGCGACCTATAACTTGCAGGTGAACAACGACCTTGGGCGCGGGACGGGCGGCGGGGCGCATGTCCGCGAGAGCACGGTCACGGCAACAGTGCCCGACTTTGTATACGAGAACGCGACGGTGCGCTGGCGTGCGACGGGGTTCGCCGGCAGCGGTTCGGTCGCGGCTACGGGCAGCGGGAGAAGCGTGGTTTTTGCGATCCATGGCGACTGCAGCATCACATGGAACTGGATCAAACAGTACCGGGTTGACACTCCCGCCGTCAATGGCCATGTGGACGGGAACGACCAGTGGTACGACACGGGCACGGCCACCAGCCTGACACCGATCGCCGACCCCGGCCATGCGTTTGACCGTTGGGACGGGGACGGCAGCGGCACGGCGACGCCGGGGGTGTTCGCGGTCAGCTCGGCGAAGCGCATTATTGCCCGGTTCAAGCCAGGCGTCAATGTGACCTTGCGGGCGACCCAGATTGACGGAAGCGACGTAGTCACGAGCTATGCCAAGGGGAGCGTGGTGACGGTGACCCCTGCGGTTGCGAACGTGACGGTTGACAACCGCCGCGACGTGGTGATCGGCTGGCGGCTGGAAGGCAGCACGGCGACGGCGGCCATGGGGGACGGTGCGCGGATCGCCCTGGAAATGAAGGAGGACATGCACCTGACCTGGGTTCCGTTGCGCCAGTACCGGGTGGTGCCCGTCATCCTGCCAGCCGGCGGCGGCACGGTGCGGTTGAGCGGGCGGCAATCCACGCCCGAGGCGGACTGGTACGACCTTGGGCCGCTGGACGGCGTCGCGTCGGCAGCGGGGGGGTACCGGTTTGTCGGCTGGTACCTGCAGGACTGGACGGAACCGGAGTTTCGCACGCTGCTGGCATCGGAGCTGAAAGTGGTGGCGCTGTTCCAGAAGGTACAGCCGCTGACCGGATTCGTGGACGTGGTCGGGGGTGCGCTGACAAGCCCGAACACGGGCGTGTTCAGCTTTATCTCCTACATTCCGACGGCCAAGCTCGGGCAGACGGAAGTGACTACAACGCAGTATGCGGCATTCCTGAACGCGGCGTTGGCGTCGAACATCATCCAGTACCCGAACAGCATCAGCGTGCGGGGGCAGAATCCGCTGGCGGTATACCAGGCAGGGCTGAATGTGGAGTGGTTCACCGGTGATGCGTGGGGAGCGGAGCCGGTGTTTCGCAACCGGGTCACGGGTCTGAACTTCAACTTTGCGCTGGGCAGTCCGGCGGACGCCAACGTCGGCACGCCGCCCTGCACAATGACGGACATAGACGATTTCAGCGTGCGGTTCCGCGGGGAACTCGAGGCGCCGGCGGCGGGATCCGTGCGGTTCCGCGAAACCACGGCCGATGAAATAACGGTCCTGATTGACGGGCAGACGATTATTCAGGACACGTAACTGCTCAGGTACTGGAAAGGCCCCAGGTTTCGTCTCTGGCCTGCCGAATGCCTGCCGTGGACGGGTGGTCGCTCTGACGTGCAGGTTTTCCTCGTCCGCCGACTGGATTCATGCGCCCTGCCCCTTTACAGTATA
>CAILKC010000138.1 GCA_903834675.1 uncultured Victivallales bacterium
GGGTCGAAGCAGGGCGCCGGGGCGGCGGCGCCGATCTGATCGAGGTAGATGGCGTTGACGCCGCACTCGGTCATCAGCCGGTGACAAATCTCGGCGACCTTGTCCTGCCACAGCGCCGTGGCCGGGCACATTGGGGCAAGCTTGCGCTTCGAGCCGTACTCTTCGATGTAGATCTCACCGCTGGGCTGTTTGCAGGCGGCCGGGGCGCCGGTCTCGGCGAAGCTGGGGATATCGCGGTCCCAGAGGCGGCCGTTGATGTAGGGCATGATCACCTGCCCGCGCGCCGTCAGCTCGCGTACGGCCTCGGCGAAACCGGGCTTGGTGGGGAAGTACTCCGGGTAGCTGTTGTCGAAGGGGATTTCGTGCCAGCAGTACCAATGCAGGCCAATGGGCAGCGGACAGCTCTTCTCGGCCTCGAGCATCTTCGGCTTCAGGGCCTCGGGGGTGCCGCTGGCCAGCCACCAGAGGCCGAGGTCTCGCAACAGCTTGGGCACATCGGTCCGCTCGGCGAGCCAGCCTTTGCGGGTCCAGGTCTGCCCCGTGGCCCAGGCGCGGTAACGCTTGGCGGCCTGCCACCAGTCGCCCTCGTAGGCGGCAAGCACCACCGGGAACGGCGCCGCCAGGCTGGAACCGGCCACCCCGGCGTTTTCCGCCAGCGTGACGATGGACGCATCCTGTTCGGGACTGATGACCAGACGCTTGGTGCGAGCGCCCTCGTCGTGCGCCCCCAGGTACAGGCCTGCAGATCCCAGGTTGAAGGCCATGAACTGCACCGGGCACCCGGCCGAGGGATAGGCCGCGTGCAGCGCCGCACGGCTCTGGCGCACCAGGGTCCCGCCCCAGTTGCCGCGCGGCAGCAGCACGTCGCCGGCGCCCGGGAGGCAGACCCCGGCGAGCAGCGGATAGGCGGTCTCCGCCAACCCGAAACGAGGGCTGCGGTTGACCACACTCAGGCGCCATTCGCTCTCGCCACGGCCGGGCTTGAGCAGCACCGTCGCCGTGACGTCTACCGCCCCCGGCTCCCCGGGCAGGTCCAAGCCTTTCCAGGTAAAGGTCAGCAGCTTACCCTCCGGGCTATCGCTGGCGTCGGCGGCGAGCTTGGCCGCGGCGCGGTTGTCCAGTACGGTCTCGTCCGCCGGCGCGCCCGTGCTCCCGGCGGGCCGCGCTGGGGGTGAGGCGCGGAAGGTGAGGCGCCAGAGCCCGGGCGCCGGGTCGCGCGGATGCACAAAGCGGGCTCCCGAACCCAGCAGATTGCGGATGCCCGTGCAGGCAAAGCCACCGGCCGCGTCGGCAAAACGGAGCCGCAGCGCCTCGTTGCGCAGTTCGTAGCCGCCAGCCGGAGCCAGTTCGTCGGCGGCGGCGCGCGTGGGTGTACTGACGACCCGTACCTGTGGCGCCCGGGCACCACCCAACCAGCGCTCGTACCAGCCCAGGTCTGCCGCGGCCGGTCCGAAGTAGAGGCATCCCGCCAGGCTCTGCCGGGAATCGGCCCAGGGACCCCGGTTGCGTACCACATAATAGACGAACTGATCAGACGCATCCCAACCGCTGACCGGCCCGCCGCCGACCCCGACCGCGTCCGCGGCGGTCGCCATCACCGCCCACCCCGGGGCCGACAGGGCGCGACTCTTCGCCCCCGGCGTCTGCATGGCCTGCTCCCGCGCCGGTGGACCGCTCACAAACGACGAATAGTAGTAGGCCTTGCGGCTGAGATGCAGGAAATGCTGCTCGTTCCATGCCGGGGCGTCGTCCCGCACCGCCTCCGCCGTCACCTCAATCACCGGGGAGAAGGGCGCGTAGACATAGCGGTAAACCAGCCGCGGCGCGCCCGGCGGCGGACTGCCGTTGCGCGTGTAGCGAGTCCGCGCCTCGACCACTACCCTTACCGGACTCTCGAACACGACCTCGGCGCTCGAATCAGGGTCGTCCGCGGCCATGAATTGCCCCTGCCCCGCCGACTCGCCCCCAGGACGAAACAGCCGGTCCAAAAAAAACAGCTCCGCATCCCGGTTGCCCGAAATGCGAAACGAGATCTCGCGCGGAAAGCCGCCGCCGCCCCGGCGCGGATGCGTCACCGCGAAGTAGGCATTGCCGAGAGTGATCCCCGCGCTCGATTGACTGACCCGCAGATCGCCATCGCCAGCCGCTCCCGGCTGCCCGGGTACCGCCGTGAACCGCCGCACACTGCCGGGAAGCGTGATTCCAGGCATGACCCAGGCCAGAACCGGGCTCGCGCCGGTGCGGTCGAGGGCCCAGCCCACCGGCTGCTGCCGCCCGACTGTCCCCTCCGCCTCGACCAGGGTCATCCCGGTCAACTCCTGAACCTGTTCGGCGCTGAGCGGCAAGGACACGGCTTGCTCGAAGGCCTCATGCGGACCGCCGACCACCTCAAACGTCGGCGGGGCTGCCACCGCGGCAAGCGCCAGTGGGATCAGCGCCGCCAGCGCCCCACCCAGGCGACGAAAAGAACTGTTCATGCGTTTCAAATCCCCGCTTCGGTGAACCATCCGGGTTTGCCTACGGGTTGTGACTGGCCGCAGGCCACTGCTGAACCCTAGCGCAATGTCGGCGGAAAGCACCCCACCGGGCAGACCTACCCCAGCAGCGTCAGCACGACCAGGGCCACACTCATGAGCGCCACCACCGCCCCGCCGGTATAGGCGAAGACGTTGAACAGGCGGCTGTTCACGTACTCGCCCATGATTTCCTTGTCGTTGGCGATCTTCAGCATGAGCACCAGAACAAAGGGCAGCAGGACGCCGTTGATCACCTGGGAAAGCAGCATGATCGGGATCAGCATGCGGCGACTGGCCGCCAGAGCCACCCCGGCCCCGACGCAGATAACCACGGTGTAGATCAGGTAGTACTGCGGCGCCTGGGTGAACTTGCGGTCAACCCCGCTCTCCCAGCCCATGGCTTCACAAACGCTGGTCGCGGTGGAAAGCGGCAGGATGGCCGCCCCAAACAGCGACGCGCTCAACAGCCCGAAGGCGAACAGGTTGGCACAGTAGGCCCCGGCCACCGGGCGCAGCGCCACCGCGGCGTCGCCGGCGGTCTCGATGGTGACGCCATCCCGGTGCAGGGTGACCGCGCAGGCCAGCACAATGAAGAAGCACACCACCGTCACCAGCAAAGCCCCAATCACGGTGTCCAGGCGGGAGTAGGCATAGTGCTTCAGCGGAATGCCCTTTTCCACCACGCTCGCCTGCTGGTAGAACTGCATCCACGGCGCGATCGTCGTCCCCACGATCCCCACCACCATGTACAGATAGGCGCTGTTCCATTCCAGGTGCGGCACGACGCTGTGCCGTGCGGCCTCTTTCCAATCGGGATGGGCCAGGAAGCCGGAGACGATGTAGCTGATGTAGAACAGGCAGGCCACGAAGAACACCCGCTCGACGCTGCGATAGGAGCCCTTGATGACCAGGTGCCAGAGGGCAAAAGCGCCAACCGGGACCGCGATGAACCGTGAGACGCCGAAGATCTCGGCGCTGGCCGCCACGCCAGCAAAGTCAGCTACCGCGTTGCCGGCGTTGGTCAGCACCAGGGCAAGCATCAGATAGAAGGAAACGCCGATCCCAAAGCGCTCCCGAATCAGCCCCGACAGGCCTTTCCCGGTCACCACGCCCATGCGGTTGCTCATCTCCTGAATCAGCACCAGCAGCAGGCAGGTCGGCGGCAGGACCCAGAGCAGGTTGTAGCCGAAATGAGCCCCCGCCACGGAGTAGGTGGCGATGCCCCCGGCATCGTTGTCCACGTTGGCCGTGATGATCCCGGGCCCAACGATCAGCGCAAACAGCGCCAGCCGTGTTTTCCACTCTTTCCAGGCAGCCACGGCACGCCCCTTCCAGGTCAGTCCTTCAGATACCGAGCCAGTTCCGCCTGCACGTCCCGGAAGCGGACCGCGCCGAGAAACACCTGTTCCGCATCCACCACCGGAATGGCCCGGAAGCCGTACTTCACCAGCAGCCGGGCCACCTCGCGCAGGCGGGTCTCCGGCGTCACCGTGATCGGTTCCTTGGTCATCAGGTCGGCCATCGTCAGCCCGTCCTCGGCCCGCAGCAACTGGCGCAAGGTCAGCACGCCGGTCAGATGGCGGGCGGGGTCCAGTACATAGATATGGTTGAACAGGTCCACCTCCGCCGCCAGCCGCCGCACCCGCTGCAAGACGCTGCCGGCGCTCTCCTGGCACTCCGCCTCCAGGCAGTGGGTCGCCATGGCGCCACCGGCGCTGTCTTCCTCGTGCGAGAGGATGCTTCTGACGTCCGCGACCGCCTCGCTCTCCATGCGATTCATGATCGACTGCGCGTCGGACTGGTTCAGGTCGCGCAAGACATTCGCCGCCTCATTCGAAGGCATTTCCTCGAGGATGTCGGCGACCCGCTCCGGCTCGGTCTGCGCCACCAGCGCGCGCTGATACTCCGGCGTGACCTCCTCGAGCGTGTCCGCCGCCGCTTCCACCGACAGCGCGGCAAACAGCGCCTGCCGATCTTCGCTGCCCAGATCCCCCATGATGTCGGCGAGTTCTGCCGGGTGGATGGACGACAGGCGGTCCTGCAGGTTGGCAACCCGCACCCCGCCGGGGATCCCGCCCGGCGAGAGGACCTCAATGTGGCGCCAGGTGACGAAGCTCTCTTGCAGAGTGTAATCAAACAGCCAGCGCAACAGGAAGCAGACAAAGCGCTCGAAGCGTAGCCGCCGCAGGATCCCGAGCAGGCCGACTTCAGCATGCGCCAGAATCAGCGTCCCGCCCGAGTAGATCATATGCACGTCGTTGACCCGTAGCACCCGCGCCCCCGAGACGTCCACTACCTGGTCGTCCAGCACGTCCCGGCGAGCCCAGAACTCCGGCCGTGGCGGCGGGCCAGCGGCACGACGGATCACGACCTCCACCAAGCTCACCGAACAGACCACCGACCACGGCAGCGTCAGCATCGGCGCGCCCGTGGTTTCCACTTCGATGGACACCGCCTGCGGATAGGAAATCGTGCGCGCGGCGCCGATGTCGTGGAGACTGCCAAACGCCTTGGGCGCATCCTCGTAACGCACCGGGCGATCCAGCACCCGGGAGAGGTAGAGAAAGGTCACATGCGCCACCGGCGCGCTCACCGGCAGGCTGGCAGGCGCCTCAGCGCCAACATTCTGTGGACGTGCGTTCACCGCAGGAACGTAGCCTCTCGGGGCCACCTTTCCAGCCGCGGTTCTCAGTCCAGCGGGTAGCGCCCGTAGCGCCGACCGGCCTCAAACAGCGCCACGATGTTAGCCGGGGGCACTTCGGGCTGGAGGTTGTGGACCGCCGCCAGGATGTAGCCGCCGCCGCGGCCCATTTCCCGCAGGCGCCGCTGGACCTCGAGAGCGACGGCGGCGGGGGTGCCGCGAGGCATGACGCTGCGCGTGTCGACCCCGCCCCAAAAGGCCAGATCCCGGCCAAACTCCGCCTTGAGTCCAGCTGGGTCCATGTTGGCCGCCGAAACCTGGATCGGGTTCAGTACCTGTACCCCCAGATCAACGAAGCTGCGGATGAAGGGGCGGATGGAGCCGCAGCAATGGTGCATCAGAAAGGCCCGGCTGCGCTGGCGCAGATGGGCCCAGAGGCGGGCAAAGTGCGGGCGGAACAAGCTGTTGAAGGCCGTCGGCGAGAACAGCGGGCCTTCCTGGCCACCCAGATCATCGGAGGTGTAGATGATATCGACATTGTCCCCCACCGCGTTCAGAATGTGCTCATTGGCCTCGATCTCGATGGCGGTCGTGCGCTCGAGCAGAGCTTCGACAAAGGCATGGTTGTCGGCCAGGTCCATCATCCAGCCCTCAAAGCCGCGCAGAAACTGCCCCACCGACATGACTCGGCCGCGCAACTCCAGCGAGATGGCGCAGTCCGTCTCCCGGCGCAAGCGCGCCACCGCCTCGGCGAGGCCCGTGGTGTTGATCAGGTCCGCGGCCGTCGGCCAGGGGTGGCGCTCCACCGCCGCCGGGGTGGCGTCGTCCGCAAACGGCGCCCGGTCGACGTAGTAATGACCCCCCTCGGGCTTGCGCCACTGCACCCCCCACTCATCGACGAAGCTCGTCGGCGAGAGCACCCGCACCGTGCGCTGGGTACCGAAGGCGTTCGGGGCATGCACCAGGTCAAGGTCGAGAGCAGCGCGCACATCGGCGTCGATCACGGCCAGGCTGGCGTAGCGCAGCGACTCCTGGGTGCTGAGGTCCGGCAGCCCGAGTTCCCGGCGTAGGGCCGGGTAGCAGGAGGCGACGATGGTGCTGGCCAGAGAACCGCCGAGATCGATAGGGACACGGTCGGGCTCCTCATGCCGCAGGGCGCAGAGCACGCGTTCACGGTGTGTCATACCACAGTCCTCCGCTGACGAGGCCGCGCCAACACCGGCTACGCTCGCCATGCGTACAACGATACCGCCCTGCCCGGCCACAGGCAAGAAACGGCCAGGTCCGGCATCTCTATTCCGCCTTGCGCCATCCCGCCCTGGAGCCGGCGGTCCCCGCCGTATCCCCCTCGCGCCATCCCGCCCTGGAGCCGGCGGTCCCCGCCGTATCCCCCTCGTGCCGTCCCGCCTGGAGCCGGCGGTCCCCGCCGTATCCCCTTCCTCCCGCCGTATCCCCATCCGGATACCGCGGGTGTGGGCTCACTCGGCCTGCCAGAGGGTGGCATAGCGACCCATGGCGTGGACCGCGGCCTCGATATTGGCGAAGGGGGTACCGGGGTAGACGCCCCAGATCAGGCTCAGGCCACCGTCGCGGGAGCCCAGGGTGCGGATGCAATCATGCAGATGCGCCTCGACCGCCGCCGGTTGGCCGAAGACGGTGATGTTCTGCCGGTCGACATCGAGGTCGAGGTAGACCTTACCCCAAGCCAGCCGCCGCAGGTTATCCAGGCCATTGACCAGGTCCTGGACATTGAGGATGGAGATGCCGCACTCGATGAGGTCGGGGATAATGTCCAGCACGTAGCCGTCGCTGTGCAGTTGTACCTGTACGCCATGCGCTCGGCAGTACTGGAAAATGCGCCGGTACGCGGGTTTGATGACCCGCCGCCAGGCCGCGGGGCTGATCGGCAGCGCCTGTTGCAACCCCAGATCATCGCCGAAGCTGATGACATCCACGCCCGCCTCGATCCAGCGCTGGGCCACCGCGAACCAGAAGCCCTCGATCTTGGCCAGCAGCTCGTAGAGCTCCGGGCGGTCTTCGGCGAGGTCAATCATGAAGGCGTCAAAACCGCGCACGTAGGTCGAGCGCAGGAAGATAAAGCCGTGGTCGGTGCCGCCCCAGGCGACGTTGCCTTGCTCGTGGGCGGCGCGCGCACTGTGGGCCGCCTTCTGCCAATCCGTGAAGGTATCCGGGTTGGGGGGCGTGTAGCGGGCCAGGTCGGGCCAGGTCGGGACGGGATGGCCATCGCAGATGCCGTCGAGGGACTCGAGCGGGTAGATCCAGTGACAGCCCCAGATATCGGTCTGGGTCGAGTTGGCGGCGCGGGACGACTGCCGCGCAATGCCGACCCCGACGTAGGGCGAAACGTGGCGCAGGGCCTCGAGCCGCTCGCCGAACTCGGCGAAGACGGGGTAGGTCACCGAAAGCCGCGAGCGTACCACGGGGTCGCCCTTGAGACTCAGATCGCGCAGAAACTGTTCACGGTTGCTGTTCATCGGCCTTGTCTCCCACCGGCATGGCTGGCGCTCCGGGCCGCCGCCGCCGCGCTGGCGACGCGCTGCAAGCCGTCGACCCACTCCTCGGTACGCAGGCGGCTGAAGGCCAGGCCGACGCCGTCCGCGGTAGACTGGTCCACGCTGTAGTGTTCCCCCGGCACCACTCCCACCCCAGCGCTGATGCAGTGCCGCTGGAAGAGCTCCCCCGGCACGCCATCGGGCAGACGGCACCACAGGCTCGGCCCACCGGCGCCCCGCGTCAGCCGGAACCCGGCCCCGCCCAGGATCTCGGCGGCCGCCGCGGTCGCGCGGCTGAAGAGGTCGCGATAGTAGGGCTCGATGACCCCGAGGTGGCGGCGCATGTGGCCCGCCGAGATGAAGCGGCAGAGCACCCGCTGGAAGAAACCGGAGGTGAGCAGATCGGCTTGTTCCTTGGCGCGGGTGAGGGTATTGGCCAGAGCGCGCGGCGCCAGGCAGAAGCCCAGACGAAAACCGGGCATGAGGATCATCGAGAAGCTGCGCACGTAGGCGATATTGCGGCACGCTGGAGCACAGGCCGCCAGCGCCTGCGGCCGGCCCTGGCCGAAGTCCAGCCCGCTCAAGGCATCGTCCTCCACCAGCAGCGCCCCCCGTTCGGCGCAGAGTTCGGCCACCCGCTGCTTGCGCTCAACCGACCAGCAGATGCCGGTCGGATTGTGGTACACCGGCATGGTGTAGACCAAGCGCACTGGCCGCACCGAAAGCGCCTGCGCCAGACGCTCCGGGTCAGGACCGTCCGGACCTACATCCACCGACTCCACCCGGGCGCCAACCTGCTGCAACAGCCGCAGTACCCCCGGGTAAGTCGGCCGTTCAACCACCACCCAATCGCCCCGCTGCAGCCAGACCCGAAACACCAGGCTCAGAGCCTGCTGCGCCCCGCTGAAGACGACCACGTCACGCTCGGAAATGCCAAACCCCGCCTCCACCAGGTCGCGGCTGAGAACCTCTTTCAGCGCCGCATCGCCGCCCGGATCGCCGTAGGCGAACGCCTCCCCGCCTTCCTCGTCCAGAATCCGATCCATGATCTGGCGGACCACGTCGGCCGGAAAGAGCGAGGCAGGGGGTTCGCGCCGGTCCAGGTGCAGAAACGCCGCCCGCTGCCGCGCTGGCGGGGCCGTGGCCACAGCGCCGGACACATAGGTCCCGCTCCCCACCCGGGAAACCACCAGGCCGCGTGTCCGCAAGCGCCGGAAGGCCTGGTTCACCGTGACCGGCGTGGTGCCGTGCCGACGAGCCAACTCACGCGCCGAGGGCAAACGCTGCCCCGCCGCTAGCCGCCCCTCCCGCAAGTCACGCTCCAGCCCGTCGGCAAGCTGAATGTAGAGGGGAAGCGCTAAGGATCGGTCCAAGTGGACTAGCTCACTTGGGGAGTCTGCCCGGCTTTCTTGCATCAGTGACATAGTCCATTATAGTCTGGTGCAACTTCCGCAGCGGTGCTTTGGGCGTCGCCTGCCGTGCGGTGTGACCGGGACAGCAAAGGAACCATAGTCATGAACGCGGAAAGATACCAACTAAACGTGCAACTGGCGCAGATGCTCAAGGGCGGCGTCATCATGGACGTGACGAACGTAGAGCAGGCGCGGATTGCGGAGGATGCGGGGGCGGTGTCGGTGATGGCATTGGAGCGGGTGCCCTCGGAGATTCGGGCGCAGGGCGGGGTGGCTCGCATGTCGGCTCCGGAGATGATTCAGGCGATCAAGGCAGCGATGACGATTCCGGTGATGGCGAAGGCGCGCATCGGGCACTGGGTCGAGGCGCAGATTCTGGAAGCGCTGGGGATTGACTACATCGACGAGAGCGAGGTGTTGACCCCCGCCGACGAGGAATGTCACATTGATAAGCATGCGTTCCGGATTCCCTTCGTCTGCGGTTCCCGCAATCTGGGCGAGGCCCTGCGGCGCATCGCTGAGGGGGCGGCGATGATTCGGACCAAGGGCGAGGCCGGGACCGGCAACGTGGTCGAAGCGGTGCGCCACATGCGCTGCATGAACCGCGAAATCCGCGAGCTGCAAAACCTGCGTCCCGAGGAAGTCGTGCCCTACGCCAAGACCCACGGTTTCTCGACCGAGTTGGCGGCGCGGGTGCGCGAGCTGGGACGGCTGCCGGTCGTCAACTTTGCAGCGGGCGGGATTGCCACGCCGGCCGATGCGGCGCTGATGATGCAGATGGGTTGCGACGGCGTTTTCGTCGGCTCGGGCATCTTCAAGAGTGCGGATCCGGCGCGCCGGGCGCGGGCGATTGTGCAGGCCGTGGCCCATTACAACGACCCCAAGAAGGTCCTCGAGGCGTCGATGAACCTGGGCGAGGCCATGCCAGGCCTTGAAATGGGCAGCATCCCCGAGAACCAGCGCATGGCCGGCCGCGGTTGGTGATGACGGCAGCGCGCCGGTCGGCCCACTGCCTTAGAAGCCGGGGCCGTAACGACTCAGGTTACAGCTCAGGTGCATGTCTCTGCCCCAACGGGGCTGTGGCGCTTGTATGAGACTTGCAGCAACCTCGTATGACCCAAGGCGCTTCCCATTCCGCCCCTCGTCCGCCGCGGCGCACGAGGGGCGCTCTCCAGGCGATCCGGCGCGTCCCGGCCGGATCGGAATGGGAACCGCGTCGGCAAGTCTCACTCCGGCATGTCCGGCCCCAGCCGGGGGCTCGGCTGAACCCTGAACTCGGAACTCGGAACTCGGAACTTCCTTACCCATGCCCGACATTGGTATTCTAGCCTTACAGGGCGGTGTGATCGAGCATCGCCGGCACCTCGAAGCGCTGGGAGTCAGCGTCTGCGAAGTGCGCTATGCCAGCGATCTGGTCGGCTTGCGCGGGCTGATCCTTCCCGGGGGCGAAAGCACCTGCCTGGGGCGTCTGCTGCGGCTGACCGGGCTCGGTGAGGCGATCACGCGGGCGCACCGCGAGCAGGGCTTGCAGCTCTGGGGGACCTGCGCCGGCGCTATCCTGCTGGCCCGTGAGATCGTCGGCGAAACGCCTCACCTGGGCCTGCTTGACATCGCCATCGCCCGCAATGCCTTCGGCTCGCAGTTGGACAGCTTCCGCACGCAGGCTCTGGTGCCAGCGGTCTCGGCCGAGCCGATTCCGCTGGTCTTCATCCGGGCGCCGCAAATCGTGCGGGTTGGGCCGACTGTGACCGTGCTGCTGCGCCAGGATGGCTATGTGGCGGCGGTCGAGGACGAGCGCGGCATCCTGGCCACCGTATTCCACCCGGAGCTATCCGACAGCCTGGTCTTTCACCGGTACTTTGCGATACGCTGCGGCCTTGGGGTCTCGGCGCTGGCGCCGACCGCCTGCGCGCCCTTCCTGGTGCCGCCCGCGGCGGGCGGTTGACGCACTGGACGGGCTGGACAGGCTGGACGCGCTGGGCTCTGGGAAGTGGGCTATGTTGGGGGCTTTCCACGCGGCCTAGGCCCGGGGGGGCCGCCGCGCCATCACGAAAGGCGGTTGTCTATGCGTGTTCTCATCTGTGGTGCGGGCGGTTTCCTGGCTCAGGCGGTGGTTGAGGTATTGGCCCGCGAGCATAGCTTGCGGCTTTTCGACGCGCGAGCGCTGGAGACGAGTCATGAGCTCGTCGTGGGTGACGTGGCGGATTTCGAGACGGTGCAGAAGGCCATGGTCGGCTGCGACGCCATCGTGGATGTCATCATGGCGCACGAGTCCACCTACGCCGGCGCCGCGACGAAGGCTTTCGATACCAATGTCCGCGGCATGTACAACCTGCTCGAGGCGGCGCGGTTGCAGGGCCTGCGGCAGGTGGTGCATATGAGCACCGGCAGCGTCTTCACCGGACACCCGTGCGACACGCTACGCCTGACCAATGACACGCCGTTGCGTACGGAGAGCCCCTACGGCCTCACCAAGGTTCTCCAGGAACAGATCTGCCAGTATTTTGCCGACCGGCATGGCCTGGCCATCACCGCCTTCCGGCCCTGGGGCATCTACGACGTCAAGCTGGGCGTGAGCAAGTACGGCCCGGCTGCAGCCTCGGGCTGGCAGGCGATCGACCGCTACGACATCGCCGAGGCCGTGGCCCTGGCCCTGAAGCACCCCGGCAGCGGTTTCCGCGGTTACATCCTGCCGGGCAACGCGGCGGCACGCGAACGCCACGACGCCGACGCGGTCGAGCGCGACCTGGGCTGGCGCGCCACGCGGCTGTAGCCGGGACGGCCGCGCCGCCGTGGGCCTGGGCGACAGCTATTGATCCTCCGGAAAGGAGCCTGACCATGCGCATCTGCATCATCGGCGGTACCGGTCACATTGGCAAGCCCTTGACCCGAATGCTGGTCGAGCTTGGGCATGAGGTGAGCGTGGTCACCTCCCCCCGTGCGCTGGACCAGTTGGCGCCTGTTTGAGACCGAGGGGCTTCCCGACCTGGGCTCGCACTGGCACTTCAAGGCCCACATGTGCCCGGATATCAACAAGATCCGCACGCGCCTCGGGTACCAGTCGGCCTACACCCCCGAGCAGACCCTGGAACGCGCGGTCAAGTGGATGGTGGATGGCGGTTTGCTCTGAGGCATGGCGCAGCCCAAGCCCGGGGCGCAGAAGACGGGGGGCTGGCTGGCCGGTACGGCGCCAATCCGGTCCTTCTTGGTGAACTGGATCGCCCCAGGCCAATCACTCGCCCCCACCCCGGCTCACCCCGTCTCACCATCCCAGCCGAAGGGCGGCGCCAGGGGCTCATAGGCCTGCATCTCGGCCGCGTCGAAGAACACCCGCGCCAGAAACAGCCCTGCCGCCGGCGCACTCTGTGCCGCCGCGCCGCGATCACAGGCAGCCAGTACCTGCAGCACGCTCTCCGGTGGCGCCTTGCCGTGCCCGACATGGACCAGATACCCCACCAGCCCGCGCACCATTTTATAGAGAAAACGGTTGCCGACCACGCTGATGCAGACCAGGTCGCCCAACGGCACGATCTGCACCCGAAACAGATGGCAGACGGTCGACTCGATCTCCCGTCTTGGGTTGACTCCAAAGGAGGCAAAATCACGCTCGCCGACCAGCAGCGCGGCGGTCTGCTGCATGACGGCGAGGTCCAAGCGCTGCGGCAGCGACCAGACGAAACGGGCAAACAGCGGGCTGACCTTCTCGCCCTGGAACAGGCTGTAGGTGTAGCCCTTACCGCAGTTCGCGTAGCGCGCCTTGAAGTCCGCCGGGGCCTCACAGGCCGCGGTCACCCGAATGTCCTCAGGCAACCAGCGGTTCAGCCGCCGCCGCAAGCCCTCGCCATCCAAGCCGGCCGGCGTTGGGACGGTGAAACTCAGGTGCTGGTCCAGCGCATGCACCCCGGCATCCGTGCGGCTGGTGGCGGAGACTTGCAGGTCCGGCGCCTGAAAGAAGCGCTGAAGACGCTGCAACACCTGTCCCTGGACCGTGCGCTGGCCAGGCTGAACCTGCCAGCCGTGAAAGGCGGTGCCATCGTACGCCAGGCGCAAGTGCCAGGTGCGCGGCACCGCCTCGATGGGCACACTCGACGGGTTGTCGTTGTCATCCATGCTCTGTCACCAGAC
>CAILKC010000139.1 GCA_903834675.1 uncultured Victivallales bacterium
AGCCTACTCCGCTCGCAGTTCCAGGCTGGCGGCATTCGTCCACTCCAGCCAGTCGCCAACCCCGTAGTCGTAAAGCGAGAACCAACTCCCCGCCGGAAAGGCCCGCTCCAGTTCAGCCTGCGGGATGGGCGCGACGCCCTCGGCCCCGAGCAGGACAAACTCGCCACTCTTGATGCCCTTGACCGGAAACTCCGCCTGACCATCGGCCGAGGCGAGGCGCGCCCCGTGGTAGTAACGGAAGCCGCGCAGGTAGAACTTCGTATCGGTCAGCAGGCGATCCTCCGCGGCGCCGCGGCTGCGCCCGATGCCGATGCAAGGATCGAACTCCAGCTTCAGCGTCGCGGTCTGCTCATCGCCGCTGACGCTGAGCACCTGCAGGCTGATGCGGCGGACGGGGTTGACCACATGCACCACCCGTCCCACCCAAGCCTTGGCCACGCTGGCGGGCACCTGGATGGTCAGCGCGGTCGCAACCCGGTCCACCGCCACGATGCGGGCGCGACCGCCGGCACTGGGCTGGATGAGGCCGACCCCGTTCCGGGTCAGCCGGGTGCCGCCGACCAGAGCGATCTTGACCGGGCGGCCGTCGAGGGTCTCGGAGTACAGGCCGAAACGCCCCGCGAACTCAAAGCCCCCCGGGGCCGTGAAAACACGCTCCGCCGCAAGGCTGTAGAAGATCACATCCCGGCGCTGGTCGAGGGTGACCTCGTAGGCCTGCGCTTCGGCCGCCTCGACGCCTTCGCCGCTGAGCTCCAAGCGCCGCAGAGCGCTGATCAGAGGCGCCCCGCGGTACAGTTCCATGAAGGAGACGAAACGGGTGCGCAGCGGGCCTGGTCCCTGCTCGTGGCGCAGCAGCCACTTCATCTCGTAGGGCGAGGCGCCGGCGGGCGAGCGGCCATTGCACACCGCGATCTCCTGCGGCGCGTCGGTCGGCGGCACGCTGAGCCGGAAGTGCAGCCCGTCGGCGTTGCGCAGGGCCCAGTCCGCCGACCAGCCCTCGGCCGAGCTCGCCCGCTGCACTTGGTCGAGGTGCGCGAAGCCGAACATCAGCCCGCTGTAGCCATAGTTGCTGCGGGTGCAGCCATTGGCCTTGAGCCAGTCCTCGCTGCCATAGGGCACCTCGGCACCTGCCAAGGTGCCGCCTGCCTGGGGCGTGAGCTTCAGGCCCGTGACCTGGAACCCGGCGTCCTCCTGGCCGTGGAAGCTCCACCAGGCCTCGCGCCCGCCGAAAACGCCGTAGAGATCGACCGCATAGAAGCGCTCCGCGTCGACGTCGATCAGGGCCAGGCAGCGCCGCTGGCCGTTGCTCGGGTCGACCTCGTAGCCGCTGCCCTCGGCCACCCGGTCCTTGAAGGCGGTCGCCAAGGCCTCGGCAACATGCACGGGCCCGGCGTCGGCAAAGAGCTGGGCAGTGGCGGTCATATTCGCGAAGGGAATCTGCCGGGCCACAAGCTGCGTCATCCAGTTGCCGTACCACGAGTTCCAGTTGCGCGGGTAGCCCAGGTGGCCGAGGATCTCGCTTTGGAAGGCATCGAGACCGATGTGCATGAGATCGTCATGGCAGTGGCTGCGGTAGCGCCCGTACATCATCCAGAGCGCCCGTTTGCTCTCGCCCTGGCCGCTGCGTAGGATGGCCAATCCGTAGCCGTCCGAGAGGCGGCTGGCGTCATTCCAGTCGTCGGGCCAGGCCGCGGCCGCCTGCTCGACCTGCGCCCGCGTCCGCGGAAAGCCCGGCGTCGGCTGCCAGCCGGGCCAATGCGCCAAGGCCCAGGCGAATTTCGCCTCGTCGAAGACCTTGGCGGCATGCTCGAAGGCCTCGGTGCCGCCATTCTGGGCGGTGATCCGGCCACGCCTGTCGTAGTGCGGCGGGGAGCCATCGTCGCCCACCCGCGGGTAGGTGCGGTCGATGGTCACCGTGTTCATGGAGAAATCGAAAACATTGTGGTAGCGCCGGCTGCGGGTCAGATTCGGGTAGCGCTCCTCGGGGTAAACCTCCGGCCGCAGCGCCCGCAGATGCTCCACCGACTCGACAATGGGCCCCAGCGCGGTGACGTGCATGCCGTTGTAGCCGCCGCTTGATTCGTAGGGCGCGCCATCCCGGAAGTAGCCGTTGGCCAGAAACACCCGCATGTTGCCGCCGCCGTCGAAGAGCCAGTCCATGAAGTCGCTGCCGCGGCGGTAGTTGAGCATCTCCGCCATGCGCGCCAGGCCCCACTGCGAGTAGGGCTCGTTGGAGGCCGTGGAGCCGTCCATGGCCGCCTGCATCCAGACCGCCATCAGGTTCTCTTCGATAAAGCGCCGCAACTGCTCATGGTTCTCGAGGGCGAAGCCCTTACCGCGCAGGTAGGGCAGAATCTCGGCGTCTTGCCCGATCGCTGGCCAGATGCGGTCGTACGCCTCAGCCAGCCCAATCTGGTAGCTCGGCTGGTCGATGGCGTACACCGTCAGCCCCGAGGCGTACAGGCAGGGGCCCTCGCTGAACGGCGCCTGGCCCAGCCGTTCAACCTGACTCTGGCTGTTGCGGTGACGGTGCTGCGTCATGGTCGCCAGGTAAGCGTACTCAACCGCCAAGCGCGAGAGCGCGACCAGGGCTTTGTGGACGTAGCGGGCGTCGCCGCTCGCCAGGTAACTCTGGGCGCAGTTGGGGGCCACCTTGAGCATCTGGTGGCAGTAGGATTGGGCGATCTCCGCCAGAAAGCCGTAGCGCGCGCCGGCACGCTCGAAGCCGCCACCCATGCCGTCATCGGGAAACTCGCCACTGGTGAAGTCGCCCTTGCCAAGATCGTTGGACGGATAGCTCTCCTTCCCCACCGGGCAGACGATCTTCCAGGGGTAGGGAACCGCGGCCGTGTAGCTGCGCAGCGACTGGCCCCGATCATTCATCCACGGGTAGTAGGCCCCCTTTTCGTAGATCGCCGCCCCATGCACCGGACAACCCTCCTTGACGTTCGTCCAATGCCAGCGCGGAATCGTCGAGTCGGGCTGCAGCCCCCAGATGGCGTCGTCACTCAGTTCGAGGTAGGCGACGGCGGGTGCCCCGGCGCGTTTGGCTGTCTCGGTCGTCTGCGCATCGGTGAGAGTCTGGCCCGCCTTCAACTCCGGCAACGCCTCGCCCAGCGGCCAGCGCCGCGGCAGGGCCACGCCCTTGAGCGTCCGGGCTTCCCGCAGTTGCTCGAACGACCAGATATCGATGACCACGCTCTGCGCTGCGAGCGGACCGCCAAAGCGGATTTCCGCCGCCACTGCCGCCGCCGTGGCCCGGAAGTAGAACTTGCGGACTTCGCTCAGCGCCGGCAGCCGGGTGCGGTCCAGAAGCACCACGCAAGGCGGCACGGTCACCACCAGGTCCGCGGTCTCCCGCGGCACCTTGAGCGCCACCATGAACAGCCGCTCGACCCCCACCACGTCCGGCTTGTAGACGATCATATCGGCACCTCCAGCGCCCAGGCCCACCAACAGCCCGACCCAAAGGGCCAGGGTACAAGATTTCGCGCAAGCCATAGCAGCCACTCCTGGTGATTGCGGGCGGACTCGGCGCCGAGCGTCACGCCGACGGGTGGATCAAAGTGCCCCCATGAGACCCCGCCGCGCCGCAGCAACGACGCATTCAGCGATGGCAATGCACAGAGCGCAGGTTTCCAGTTCCGGCTCCGACTGGGGCAAAAGCCCAACCAAGGGGTACTTCGACGGCAGATAGACCGCATCGACCACGTCGCACTCGTCCTCGGTGATGCCGGACGCGATACCCGCAGCGGCCAGCATTCCCGCGAGTTCCTGGATGCTGTGCGTCCTGCGGAACTCGAGATGGTGCATGACGACAACTGCTTTGATCGCCTTCTCGATGGCCTGTTGCGCATTCTGCAGACACGAATTCAGGTAGCCGCCATCGAGACTCAGCCGCGCCACGGCTAGGTTCTCCTCGGCATACCGAAGCCAGATGCTGGCCTCAGCGCTCATAGATGACCTCTCCCCGCTCGATTTCGGCCGTCATGGGGCCCGGGACTGGCTGTGCGCGAACCGGGATCACATCGACCGGAATGGTTTTGGCCACCGGTCGAACCCGGCGCCGGTACCTGAGCGCCAGCGGTAGGTAGCGCTCCTGACTGCTCTGGAACACCGCCACGTCCACGTCATGCGGGTCGGGAGACGTCAGGAAAGACCCGAACACGACAACCCGCTGCACCTCGGGGTCCGCGCTGAGGCAATCCGCGAGGGACCGTTTGATCTCTGCCTTCTCATCTGCCGTGAGTTTCACCGCTCCGACTCCGTATACCATACCCGCCAACGATCTGCCCATATTGCTCCGCCGAACAGCCCGAATCATCCTAAGAGTCTCTTCACAAGTGCCGCAACACAGTATCCCGCCTGCAACGTCGCCGCAAACCGCGCGACATCCCCGCGTGCCGGGCCCGGCGGGCGCGATCCCCTGACCCGTTGCCTCGCCGCCAGGAGCAGCCAGACTCACAACCGAACCGTCAGCAGCACCATGCCGCCGAGGGCCAGGGCCAGGCCGGCCAGGGCCCGGCGGCCGGGACGCTCCCGCCAGAACCCGAATCCGGCGAGCTGCACCAGCATCACCACCCCAATCGTCGTGGCCGGGAAGACGATGATCCCATCAACGTCGCGCAGGGCCCAGACCCGCAGGCTGGACGCCGCCAGCGCGCAGGCGCCGGCCAGCAAGCCGTAGAGCACCTCCCGCCGACCCAGCCGCACCCGGGCCGCAGCGGAACTCACCCCCGCTAGTACCATGGCCAGCGAAAACGTGATCAGCAGAAAGAACGAGCGCGCTTGGTTGTCGGGATAGGACCGCGTGGCCCGCAGGCAGACCTCCCAGGCCCCCTGCCCCACAAACGCCGTGCCCAGCCAGAGAAGCCAGCCGCGACGCTGCGCCCGGGTCGGCGCCCCCGACCCACCCCGGCCGACGGTAAGAAGCGTGGCCGCAGCCGCGCCCCGGCCCTGACCCCCGCTCAACAGAAACAGCGCCCCCGCTACCGCCACCATCCCCAGCACCCGAGCGCCCAAGGTCAGGCTCAGGGGCGACAGGGGGACCTCATGCCAGAAGAACAGCGAGGCCAGTCCCGGAATGATCATCGAACAGCGAATGACCGCCCAACTGACCCCCAGCGAGCCCAGCTCGATGGCCTTGATGGAGGCCAGGCCGGTAAGCCAGTAAAAGACCGCGGCAATCATGGCGCCCGTGCCGGCCAGGCGCCAGAACTCGGCCAAACGCGACCAGTCCAGGGCCGGCAGGGCGACGGCAAGAGTGATCAGGCCGCCCGTCACCCGGTAGGCGGCATTCAGACCGTGCGGATCCGCCCCGCGGCCCACCGCCCAACGCAGCGACACCGCCAGCGCACTCATCAGCAGAATCGAGGCCAGCAGATACAACATGCGTACTCCCGTCCCGACACCTCCGCCTCTGCCCGACCACCAACCATAGCGCGCCGGGCCACCCCCGGCGATGCGGCCGGGATGCGGCCTCTGCGCCTCCCCCGGGCTGTTTCAAGAAACGACCGCCGTCGTACCGCCGGCCGTGAAAGCGGCGTCGACGGGCCGCGTCCGCGGCCCTCTGCCGCACGCAGTCCATATCGCGCGTCGCCCAGGTGGAGTGCGCGTGGCAAGGTCGCCGACGGCGACCGCGACACCGCTTTGGCTTGGCGCCTGTGCCATGACTGACGGCGTGTGTTCTCGCGCAACCAGATACGGCAGACAGACCACGGGTTGTTGCGACGCCCAACCCAGTTTCTTGAAACAGCCCTGTCTGCGCCTCCCCCGGGCTGGGCAGCGGCGGTCGCCGGCGCTACGTTCTGCGCTGAACCGAGAACTGTCGGGGAGAGCACGGGGCCTCCCCGCCGACGTGGGAGATGCGCACATGCCGGTCCGCAGCATCCTTGCCGGTCTTCTGGCCGCAGGCTTCGCCGTGGTGGCGGAGGTGCGCTTTGACTTTGAGGACGGCCTGGACGGCTGGCGTATCGTCGAGGGCAGTTTCGGCGCCTTCCACTGCGATCGGGCGGAGTACCACCACAGCGGCGGCGCCTACCGCAAGCACGGCAAGTTCTTTCTGAGTACCCTGGAATCTCCCGAAGGCCGACCTGACGACGCCTACACCGGCGTGGCCGAATCGCCCGTGTTCCGGCTGGAGGCGCCATCGCTGACGTTCATGGTCGGCGGCGGCAACCACCCGAACACCTACGCGGCCATCTGCCGTCTCGATGGCACCGAGGTAAAACGAGCGCAAGGCCGCTGTGCTCAGGAGATGGTCGACGTCGTCTGGGAGCTGCCGGAGCTGGTCGGGCAGCTCGTCTTCCTGCGCCTGGGGGATGGCCACCCGGGCAGTTGGGGCCATGTCACCTTGGACGATGTCCGCTTCCAGGGCCGCCTCGAGGCCGAGGCCAGCGCCCAACGCGGGCTCGTCCGCCAGCCAATCCTGCCCGCCTTGCGGGCGCTGACTCCGCCCAAGCCCGCCGAACCGCCGCGCCAACTGCCGTCCAGCGGCAACCCCGCTTCTCTCCGAGCCGCCGTGCTCGACCTTGTGGCGACCTTCGGCGAGCGCTACCCCCTCGGCGCAGCCTTCACTGCCGAGCTGGCGCGCTTGGAGCCCGGGCTCGAGACCGGCACCGCGGCAGAACGACAGGCCGCCCGCGTTGCCTTCGAGGCCTTGCAGAAGCGCGCCCTGGTCGCCAATCCGATGGTCAGAGACCATCCTATCCTCTTCATCGCTCGCCGACAGTACAAGGCTGATCATCACAACACCGAGACCATGTTCCAGGCGGGAACGGTCAATACGGGCAGCTTTCAGGGCGGCGGGGCGCTGCGGACGATCGACTTCCGGGACGGTGCCGACGGTCGGCTGACGACCTTGTTGGATGCGGGTCCAGAGGGTCTGGTGCGCGATCCCGAGGTACACTTCAGCGGCCAGCGCCTGCTCGTGGCCCTGCGTCGAAATGCGGCGGACGGCTCCCATATCTACGAGATCGGCGCCGCGGGCTCGGGCCTGCGTCAGCTCACCAGCGCCGCGGGGGTGACCGACATCGACCCGCTCTATCTCGCCGACGACCGTATCGCCTTTACCTCCACCCGCGAACCGAAATTCTGCATGTGCAACGTCCACATCATGGGCAACCTCTTCTGCATGGATGCCGACGGCGCCAACATCCACCAGATCGGCAAGAGCACCCTGCACGAAGGCCACGGCTCCCTCACTCCCGATGGCCGTATCCTCTACGATCGCTGGGAGTATGTGGATCGCAATTTCGGCGATGCGCAGGGGTTGTGGACCGTCAACCCGGACGGCACGAACCACGCGCTCTACTGGGGCAACAACACCAGCTCTCCCGGGGGTGTCCTGGATGCCCGCATCATCCCGGGCAGCCCACTCGTTGTCTGCATGTTCGGCGCCTGTCACGACCGCCCCTGGGGCGCCCTCGCCATCGTCGACCGACGGCTCGCCATGGACGGTCGCGAAGCCGTGGTCCGCACCTGGCCCGCGACGGCTATCGGACTGGTCGGCAAGGGCAACTTCGACACGTTTCTGAGCGTCTGGCCGCGCTACGAAGACCCCTTTCCACTCTCCGACCTCAGGCCGGACGGAGTGCCAGCGGCGGCCTCGGGGGGTAAGTACTTCCTGTGCTCGCGGCTGCTCGGCCAGGGCGAGCAGACGGGCCTCGTGCTGCTCGACGTCTTCGGCAACGAGATCGTCCTCTACGGCGAAGGTCCCGGGTGCTACGACCCCATGCCCCTGGCGCCCCGGCCGCGGCCGCCCGTCATCCCGTCGCGCCGGCAGCCGGCCGCGGCCAAGAGCGTCTTCTACGTCACCGACGTCTACCGCGGCACCCACATGGCCGGGGTGGCGCCCGGCGCGGTTCGGGCCTTGCGCGTGGTCGAATCGCCCGAGAAGCGCTACTGGACCGGCCCTGCCTGGGGCGGCCAGGGCGTGCATCGCCCGGCCATGAACTGGCATAGTTTCGAGAACAAACGCATCCTCGGCACAGTCCCGGTGCAGGCGGATGGCTCGGCCTGCTTCGAAGTGCCCTCGGAGACCTTCGTCTACTTCCAGCTTCTGGACGAGAATGGCATGATGATCCAGTCCATGCGCAGCGGCACCCTGGCGCAGCCCGGCGAGACCACTGGCTGTGTCGGCTGCCACGAGGCCCGGCAATCAGCGCCCGCCGCGGGCAAGCCGCCGCCCGCCGCCGTGGCCGACTCTCCCTCGACCCTCACGGGATGGTATGGCCCGCCGCGCATGTTCAGCTTCCTCGACGAAGTCCAGCCCGTGTTCGATAAGCACTGCGTGCGTTGCCACGATTTCGCTGAGCCCGGCGGCGAAAAGCTGCTGTTGGCGCGGGACCGTGCCGAGACCTTCAACGCCTCCTACACCGAGTTGTGGCGGCGCCGCGCCATCGCGGCCATCGGCGCCGGACCGGCCGAGATTCAGCCGGCCTACTCCTGGGGAAGCTCGGCCAGCAAGCTGGTCAAGAGGCTTCGGCAAGGCCATGAAAAGGTCCAACTGACGCCCGAGGAGTTCGACCGTCTCGTCACCTGGATTGACCTCAATGCGCCCTACTACCCGACCTACGCCAGCGCCTTTCCTGGTAACCTCACCGGCCGTTGTCCGATCGAGCCCAAGGCCATGCAGCGACTCGCCGAATTGACGGGGATACCGTTTGGCGAGCTGGCCAGTTTCGGCGCCAGCCGGGGCCCGCAGATCAGCTTCGACCGGCCTGAGAAGAGTCCCTGCCTCAAAGCGCTTGGCAACGGCCCGACGGCGACCTTGGAGGAGGCCTTGGCCATCATCCGCAAGGGCGCCGAAACGCTGGCCACCACGCCCCGTGGCGATAGCACCACCGCCGGCATCGCCATGTGCCCCGTCGACCAACAGCGCGAAGCGTTCTACCAGGAACGCCGCAGCGCGGAACTCGCCTCCCGCCGCGCTCTTGCCAACGGAGCCCGCGTCTATGACCCCGGCTTGCCCTAGTGGCCCAGGCGGCCCTGGCGGCCGACGGCGCCGACGCGGCGGGGGCTGAGACGGCGGCGGGCCGGGTCGGGGTACCCGCGCCCCTGTACTGGCCAAGCGTGGTGACGGCACCTACGGCTGCCCCTCGGTCGGGCCCGAAGACCTTTGCTTGCGCTGCCGTCCGCGGTGACGAACTGTTTTCCGTCGACAGATGGCGAATCCTGCTCTATGGTGTGGGGCCGTGGATCCGGGTGACGATACGAGCGCGGTTTGCATCTCAGGGAGAACGCACGCATGCCACTACTTTTTGACCTGCCATTGGAGAAGCTGCTGACGTACGAGGGCAGCTCGCCGAAGCCGGCCGACTTCGACGCCTTCTGGGAGCGCAGTCTGGCCGAGATGCGGGCGGTGGAGCCGCGTTTGGAGCTGGCGCCGGCCGAGTTTCAGGCGCCGTTTGCCGAGTGTTTCGATATGACCTTCACGGGGGTGGGTGGGGCGCGGGTCTACGCCAAGTTGGTGCGGCCGAAGAAGGCTCCGAAGCCACATCCGGCGGTGATCATGCTGCATGGCTACAGCGGTAGCAGCGGCGAGTGGAACGACAAGCTGAGCTATGCGGCCATGGGGTTCACGGTGGCGGCGCTGGACTGTCGCGGTCAGGGCGGGCGCAGCGAAGATGTCGGTGGGGTGACCGGCAATACGCTGCACGGGCACATCATCCGCGGGGTTGAGGACGCGCCGGAGAAGCTGCTGTTCCGGCAGATCTACCTGGATGCGGCCCAGCTCACGGGGCTGGTGATGGCCATGCCGGAGGTGGATGAGAACCGGGTGGGAGTCACTGGCGGCAGTCAGGGCGGCGGGCTGACTCTGGCCTGCGCCGGCTTGGAGCCGCGCCTGCGGCGGGCGGCGCCGGTCTACCCGTTCTTGTGCGACTACCGGCGGGTGTGGCTGATGGACCTGGCCAAGGATGCCTACGCGGAGCTGAAGGATTACTTCCGGCGCTTCGACCCGACGCACGAACGCGAGGACGTCTTCTTCGAGCGTCTGGGGTATATCGATGTGCAGTTCCTCTGCCCGCGCATCCGGGCCACCGTGATGCTGGGAGTCGGCTTCAACGACACGGTCTGTCCGCCGTCGACGCAGTTCGCGGCGTACAACCGCATCCGCAGCGAGAAGCGCTACGTGGCCTACCCGGACTTTGGCCACGAGGGGCTGCCCGGGCACGCCGACCGCATCTTCCAGTTCCTGAGCGCGCTGTAAATGCTGCGCCTGCGGCCAGGCGCCTCTCCACGAGGCACGCTGGAGATGCGGTGGGCTCCACCGCGGTCCGCTGGAGATGCGGTGGGCTCCACCGCCCGCGCCTGCGGCCAGGCGCCTCTCCACGAGGCATGCTGGAGATGCGGTGGGCTCCACCGCCCGCGCCTGCGGCCAGGCGCCTCTCCAAGGATTGGAGCGGCCGCGGCTCGCGGCCACTGCCCACGAGGTCGTTGGCAATCCAGAAGACGGAGACAAGCATGGACTACACGATTCGCAGAACGGTGACGCCGCCGGTGTTGAAGGGGGCCTGGGACAGCGCCGAGTGGGCGGGCGCGGCGACGGCGGAGATTGCCACGTTCCGACCCGAGAGTAAGGCGCACCGGCCGCGGGTGCAGGCGCGCTTCCTCTACGATGATGCCGCAGTGTACGGCCTCTATCGGGTCGAGGACCGCTACGTGCGCTGCGTCCACGAGAGTTTCCAGGATCCGGTGTGCCGCGACAGTTGCGTCGAGTTCTTTTTCCAGCCACAGGTGGGCAGTGGCTACTTCAACTTCGAGTTCAACTGCGGCGGCGCGTTTCTGTGCATGTATGTACGGGATTGCCGACGGGTTGAGAACGGCTTTGCGGACTACGTCTGGATGCGGGAGGAGGATGGTCGGAAGGTAGCGGTGTGGCATTCGCTGCCGGCGCGGGTCGAGCCGGAACTGACGGAGCCGACGCTGTGGTTCGTGCAGTTCTGTATTCCGTATGCCACTCTGGAGCCGTACTGCGGGGCGCTGGGGGGGATGGCGGGGAAGGCCTGGCGGGGGAACTTCTACAAGTGTGGCGACCAGACCAGCCAGCCGCACTGGGCTTCGTGGGCGCCGGTCGATGAACTGAACTTCCACCTGCCGCGCTGTTTCCAGACGCTGCGTTTTGTTTGACCGGTGCCATATTGCACAGGTCGGGAAAAGGAAGAAACCGCCCTGCCAGAAAGGGGCCGCCCAATCCAGGGCGCCCCACGCCTCCCCCAAAAGCCCACCGCCGCCGACGCCATACCGGCGCGGGCGGCGGTGGACCAGGCCCCGAAAAGCCGCGGGCAGCTTCTAGGGATTGTAGAGGTAGTGGTCGTTCTGCCGACCACTCCAGTCCGGGTTCACATCGTAGTCACTACCGCTGGCCACATGTCCGTCGAAGAAGGCGATGTTGGCGCGCGCATTGTGGCGCTCCCCGATGCGAACGCGCACCTGTATGGCGGCCAGCCCGCAGCTACCGCACCCACAGTCGCGCCTGATCTTGGTGCAGGTGCGGTCGTAGTCCTGAAACATGTGGATATAGGCGGGCTTGGTGAGTTGACCGATCGCCAGTCCGACATCGGCACCGCCGGCGAGGCAGTTCCAGGCGTAGGAGGTGGGCAGACCGCCGGTTTCCCACACGTCAGGCGCGCTATCATCCGCACACAGGTAGGTCGGATTGCTCTTGATGTAGGGGCTGATCATCACGGTCCACGGCACGTTGGTCGGCACCCTCACGTTGCGCCTCCCGCTCAACGTCTCCTTGTTGTCGTCGACGTACATCAGCTCACCGCGGCGGCTCTGCCGACCCGGCGCACCGCCGTTTTCAGGCCCCCGCCTTAGGCCGCGGGCGGCGGCGATGCGGCCGCCCACGGGCGGCCTGCTCTTATCCTCCAGTCACCTGACACACCAAAACCATCGTCTACCAGGACGCCAATTAGACATCGGCAAGCCTGCAATTGTCAATTTTGCGTTCGTCGAGTTGATTTCAACCTGATTTAGATGATAGTTATGCTCTTACCGGGCAGACGTTGCCGAACCCCCTCCAGGGGTGACAAGAGGCGTGATGCATCCCGGCTGGTCGTTCAGGACAGAACTGTTAGCGAGGGCTGGCACGATGAGCAACTGGAGCTTCAAACCGCTGACTACCTATGCTGGCGGGTTCGCCTTGGATGACACCAAGGAACCGAACCTGCTGCGCAACCAGTTCCCGTACACCAGCGTGCCCAAGATCATCTTTGACGGCGTGCTCGAGACGCCGGATCCGGCCGAGGAGATCTGGATCACCGACACGACCTTCCGCGACGGCCAGCAGGCACGGCCGCCCTACAAGCCCGAGCACATCGTCGACCTCTATACGCTCATGCACCGGCTCGGCGGTCCGCGTGGCATCATCCGGCAATGCGAGTTCTTCGTCTACAGCCTGCGTGACCGCGAGGCCCTCGAAGGCTGCCTGGCACTGAATTACGAGTACCCCGAGGTCACGGGCTGGATCCGCGCCAATGCCGAGGACTTCAAGCTGGTGAAGGCCATCGGCCTGAAGGAGACGGGCATCCTCACCAGCGTCTCGGACTACCACATCTTCCTCAAACTGCGCAAGTCCCGGCGCAAGGTGATGGACGACTACCTCGCCGTGGTCAAGGAGGCGCTGGCGGTCGGCATCATCCCGCGCTGCCATTTCGAGGACGTGACCCGGGCCGACATCTACGGCTTCTGCCTGCCGTTTGCCGAGGAGCTCATGAAGCTGAGCCAGGAGAGCGGCATCCCGATCAAGATCCGCCTGTGCGACACCATGGGTTACGGCCTGAGCTTTCCCGGAGCGGCCCTGCCGCGCAGCGTGCCGAAGTTGGCGCGCGCCTTCCGGCGCGAGGTCGGATTCCCGGCCCAGCTCCTGGAGTGGCACGGCCACAACGACTTCCACAAAGTCCATGCGAATGCGGCCACGGCCTGGCTCTACGGCATCAGCAGCCTCAATGCGTCTCTGCTCGGCTTTGGCGAACGCACCGGCAACCCGCCGCTGGAAGGCGCCATCATCGAGTACATCGGCCTGCTCGGCGATGCTTGCGGCATCGACACCACCCTCATTACCGATATCGCCGAATACTACCGCACCAACGTGCATGCCGAAATCCCCGACAACTACCCCTTCATCGGCACCGAGTTCAACACCACCCGCGCCGGTATCCACATCGATGGGGTGCTGAAGAACGAAGAGATCTACAACATCTTTGACACTCTCACCCTGCTCAAACGCCCGGTGCAAGTCGGCATCACCGACAAGTCCGGCATGGCAGGCATCGCCCACTGGCTCAACGAGTACGCTCAAAGAGTCGCCCGCGACCACGAGTTCGAGCCCCTCAGCAAGCGCCATCCCGGGGTGCGCCGCATCAACGATTGGGTCACCGAGCAGTATACGCAGGGCCGGACCACCGGTATCAGCACCGACGAAATGCTTGCCCAGGCCAAACGCCATGTGCCCAGCCTGTTCGAGAGCGAGTTCCAGAAGTTCAAGAAGGCGGCCCAGCACAAGGGCACCGTCCTGGCCGAACGCATCAGCGCCTCCCCGGATGTGCTCCGCATGGAACCCCGCCGCATGGAGCGCTTCCTGCGCGAGGTGGTCAAAGCCGAACCCGCCATCCAGTTGCTCGCCCTGACCGACATGAATGGCCACCGCCTGAGCCAGGTCCACACCCAACGCGGCGAAAAGGCGCTCTTCCGCCCGCTGCTGACCGAGAACTTCTCCGACCACGACTGGTTCCAGGAAGTCGTCGGCAGCGGCAAGTCGTTCGCCTCCGACCTCTTCTTCTCGCGCTTCACCGGCAAGCCCATCATGACCTTCGCCGAGCCCATCCGCGATGCCGCGGGCAAGATGGTGGCGGTGATGGACATCGACTTCAAGTTCGACGAACTCACCCAACTCATCAACGACCTGCCGCGCGACGTCATCGAGGACGAATGACCCGCGGTTGACGGGCTCGGTCCGCTGGGCGGCGAGGGGGGGCGAGAAACCGCCATCAGCTTCGGGACCGAGCCCGCTCCCGGTTAGTCCGTTGCGCGGCTTTGATTCCGTCCACGTCCGCGGCTGCGGGCGTCGGACGCCTGGAGGGCGCCCCTGTGCGAGCGCCGCGGCGGCCACGCAGGGCCGCCCTCCAACGGGCCGGTGCGTTCCGCTCGGCCCGGAATAACCCACGAAGCGGTCACGGAATGCGACTCAACGGCACGCATGCCCGTTGAGGCTCTTGCGGAACCCTCGGCTCACCAGCCTCTCGCCTGGAGTCGGCGGTCCGCCCCGGCACTGCCGGGGCTTCCGCCGTACGTGGGGATACCGCGATCCGCCGCCGCGGACCCGAAACGAGCGCTGGCAGCGCGAGCTCCAGGGCCAGACGCGGGGTTCTGCAAGAGCCTCATTGGTCATTCGACCCTCTGCGGTTCTCGCAGAAGCTGTCG
>CAILKC010000140.1 GCA_903834675.1 uncultured Victivallales bacterium
AACGGGCTGGGCATCGCGGGCTCCAGGAGACGGGGGATACCGCGAACCCGCCCGGAACGGGCTGGGCATCGCGGGCTCCAGGAGACGGGGGATACCGCGAACCCGCCCGGAACGGGCTGGGCATCGCGGGCTCCAGGGGAACTCCGCGGGGGCGTCGGTTTCCTGACACCGCCCTGGTTACGCTCCGCCGTTCGGCTTGACGCCTGCCCCTTTGGAACGTACACTGGCGGACCGGTTTGGGATCTGCGCCTGCAACGCCCATTGAGCCTCGACATTCTGGGGTGACTGCCGGCAGGCCGTGGCGTTCACTCACAGCTTGAGAACGGACTACCGACCCATGCGAGTCACGCGTCAAGTCCACCTCGGTCGCGTCGCCATCGGCGGCGGCGCTCCGGTGTCCATCCAGTCCATGACCAACACCGACAGCGCTGACCCCGACGCGACCCTGGCTCAGGTCCGCTCGCTGGCTGCCGCGGGCTGCGAGATCATCCGCGTCGCCGTCCCCAACCGGCGTTGCGTGGCGTCGTTTGCCACGATCTGCCGACAGAGCCCGCTGCCGGTGATCGCCGACATCCATTTCAGTGCCGAGCTGGCCGTGGCCGCCATCGAGGCGGGGGCGGCCGGCGTGCGCATCAACCCCGGCAACCTGGGCGGTCCCGACGAACTCGGTCGCGTCGCCGCGGCTGCCCGTGCGGCCGGCATTCCCATCCGGGTCGGGGTCAACTCCGGGAGCCTGGAGAAGGACCTGCTCGAGACCTATGGGCACCCCACGGCCAGCGCCCTGGCGGAGAGCGCCCGGCGGCACTGCCGGCGACTCGAGGCCATGGGCTTTCAGCAGATCAAGGTCAGCATCAAGGCTTCTGACGTGCGCACCACGGTCGAAGCCAATCGCCTATTCGCCGCTGATACCGACTACCCGTTGCACCTCGGGGTCACCGAGTCGGGCACCGCGACCCGCGGCATCATCAAGTCCGCGGTTGGCATCGGTGCGCTGCTGCTGGATGGCATTGGCGACACGGTCCGGGTGAGCCTGACGGCGCCTCCCGAAGAGGAGATTCGCGCCGCCATCGGCATCCTCGAGGCGGCGGGCTTGCGAGAAGCGTGGCCGGACCTGGTGTCCTGTCCCACCTGCGGCCGCACCACCGTGGACCTGATCCGGCTGGTCGGCGAGGTCGAGGCCGCCATCGCCGGCATCAAGGCGGCCGGTGGCCGGATTGAACTGCGCCGCATTGCCATCATGGGCTGCGCTGTCAATGGTCCCGGCGAGGCGCGCGAAGCGGACCTCGGCATCGCCGGCGAGGCCCACGGCGGCGTGCTCTTCCGCCGTGGCGAGGTCGTGCGGCGGTTGCGCGAAACGGAACTGCTTCCGGCCTTGCTGGAAGAGATTCGGGCGCACACCGTCTTTCGACCTGTGCAATAAGGATGGGCCGAGGTACTCAGCCCCAAAGGGGCGCTTGATACCAGCCCAGGGCAACGCCCTGGGTACCCGTCCACAGCGCTGGATTGAGCCCTGAAGGGGCGTTCCATACGACCTCGGCGCAAACCTGGGGCAGATAGCTCGCCCCTACAGGGCTCAATCCCATAACTATCCTATTCCCAGGGCGTTGCCCTGGGCTGGTATGGCCGCGCGCCTTCAGCGCTCCAGGCGGATTCCCTTATTGCACAGGTCGACATTTTTGACCACCCAGCGGTTCAGAAAGCCTGAGGAGAGCGGCCGCTGTCTGGGGCTAGCCGAGAGGCGAGCGGGATGCAGGCCTGTTGCTACTCCTTGGCCGGAGCCGGGGCCGCGACGGGCGCGCCCAAGGCGGCGAGAACCCGCTCAATGGCGGCCATGCCGGCGGCGTATTCGGCGCGGGCTTTGCCGAGGGCTTGCACGACGCGCTGATTGCGCTCGGCATCCGGTCCCTCGGCCGACTTCCACCCGAGCAGGCCTTCGGCCTCTTTGAGGGTATCGGCCTCGGCCTCGAAATGGCTGGCTGCCTCGGCGAGCTGCGCCGGCGCTGACGGATGCCGCGGCGCGATCTCCCGTAAGAACCCCGCCGCCGCCCGGTGGGTACTGCGGTAGACGCCGTAGCAGTAGGCATCGCCGAGCCCGCGCTTGGCCGTGGGGTCGCGGAAGTGCCGAATCCACTGGTCGTAGGCCGCCAGGCCTTCGAGAAAGACCCACGGCTCCTTCCCGATCTTGTCCTGGTTCTTACTGGAATGAGCATGCCGAATGGCTTCCTGCAACGCCGCCATCTCCGCCTGACGCGCGTCGAAAGCGCCCTGTTTCTCGCCGATGAGGATGGCCCCCGGCGGACCGCCGATATAGGCCGCCGTGAGCGTGCGCGTCTGCGGGGCCGTCGCCAACTCGGCGCCGCCCCCGGCACTCGAGCCCCGCCCGAGGAAGAGGCCCAGGGCGTCATCAAAGCCCGCGACGACGTCGTATTCGGCATTCGTGAAGGCATGCCAGACGATCGCCGACCGGCCGGCGCGAATCTCGCCCTTGACCGCCGCGATGATCCCGAGAAGCTCGGTGCGGAGTTCGCGCAGTGCAGGCGTCGCCAGCTCGGCCTCCTCCGGCAGCACTACCGTTCGCCTGCATCGCGTCCGCGAGGTCCTGGACCTTGACGGCGCCCTTGTCGTGCAGATTCAGGCGCCTGGCTTTGTAGCCCAGCAATTCGACCAGCGCCTCGGTCTGCATGGCCGCGCTGCAGGTTGGAGCGCAGGGGCAGATGCCGGCGATGCGGAAAGCAGCGCCAGAGATGCCTTGCAGGTAGGCGGTGGAGTAGCTTTCGCCGTGCTGGGCCAGCACCACCCGCACACACTCGAACAGGGGTTCACAGACGCGATAGCGGTCCACTCCCTCGATGCAGACACTCTCCGCGACCTTCGCGGGTTCAGTCTTCATCTCGCCTCCTTCCTGGCCGCGCCCGGCCAGTGCTCCTGCGGTCAGCAGCACGCCCACCCCTCGCGCCGAGATTCGTGAGATGCGATCCATGACGATCCTCCTCGCCGAAGCCGCAGTCCGTTGCGGCACAGCGACTCCGGCATGGCTCCGGTAGTCTGGCCCTGCGGCCCGAGAATGCAAGCCGCTCCGGCCGACCTCGCGGGATCCCCATGTACGGCGGAAGCCCCGGCAGGGCCGGTGCGGACCGCCGGCTCCAATACGCCTAGTGCAACGTCCGCGTGCAACGTCCGCAATATCCGTTGTGTTATGCCTGAACATCGAACGTCCAACGTCCAACACTGAAGGACAGGCACTCACCCCGTGCGCGCAGTGATTCGACGTTCGATGTTCAGCGTTCGATGTTGGACGTTCAGAGATGCTCTTCATAGGCCAATGGAATAACCGGACGACACACTAGCGCCCGAAACCTGGAAGCCCTGCGTCGGTCGCCCCTGGGCTTGCCTCTGCCTGCTGCGGGGCTATCTTTCCGCGCCGGGCGGCGGGGGTAGGTTCCGCTGCGTGGAAGAGGCTTCGGCGCTGCCGCTGTACTCGCACAAGTCAGGCTGACGGCGTAGGGTTACGATGCAGGAAAAGAATTCTCTGGACGGCAGCTTCGGCAAGCAGTCGGTGACAGCCGCCGAGCGGCGTCGGCGCATCCGGGCGGTGTTCGGCGCCGTGGCGCCCCGCTACGATCTGATGAATGACGTGATGAGTTTCGGGATTCACCGTTTGTGGAAGCGCCGTTTGGCCAGGCGCGTGGCTGCCGTGACCGGGGTGGCGGTTGATCTTGCTGGCGGCACCGGCGACGTGGCGCGGTTGCTGGTTGATGGACGGCGGCGGGTGGTGGTCTGCGACCCGAGTCTGCCGATGATGCTAGCGGGACGGCGGCGCGGGGAGACGGGCTTGACCTGGCTGGCGGGGGAAGCCGAACGACTGCCGCTGGCCGATGCCAGTGTGGATCTGCTGACGGTCGCCTTCGGCTTGCGCAATGCAACCTGCCTGGAACAGGCTCTCGCCGAAATCCGCCGCGTGCTGAAGCCGGGCGGTTGCTTTGTCTGCCTGGAGTTCTCCCGGCCCGTCGCCTGGTTGGCGCCGCTCTACGATCTCTACTCGTTTCTGGTCATTCCCTGCCTGGGGGCGCTGGTGGCGCGAGAGCCGCGGGCCTACCGTTACCTGGTCGAGTCGATACGGCGCTTTCCGGATCAACGCGGGTTTGCCGCCCTGATGGAGCAGGCGGACTTCAGCGCCGTGCATTGGGAAAATGTGTCCTTTGGCATCGCCTGCCTTCATTTTGGAACCTGTCCCCATGCCGCGTGAACCTTCCCCCAGCGTTGCTCCTGCGCCCCCACCGGGCTGGCGAGTCTGGTGGACGGCGATGCGTCCGCGCACCCTGACGATTGCGGTCAGCCCGGTCTTTGTGGGCAGCGCTCTGGCCTGGGGCGAGGGGGCCTCGCCGGTCTGGCTGCCGCTGCTGGCGGCTCTTGGTTGTGCGGTCCTGATTCAGGTGGGCAGCAATCTGCACAACGATGCCGCGGATTTTGTACGTGGGGCTGACCAGCCGGGTCGGGTCGGTCCGTTGCGCGTCACGGCGGCGGGGTGGGCGAGTCCGGCGGCGGTGCGTTACGCGGCGGGGAGCTGTCTTGCCGGCGCCCTGCTTCTGGGGCTGTATCTGGTCGCGGTGGGTGGCTGGCCGATCCTGCTGGCGGGCGTGGCGTCGTTGCTGGCGGGCTGGTCTTACTCGGGAGGCCGGTATCCGATTTCCCATACGCCGTTGGGCGAGTTGTTTGTGCTGGTATTCTACGGGCTGGTCGCGGTCGCTGGCAGTCACTGGTTGCAGATGGGCGCCCCGTCGCCCGCCGCCTGGCTGGCGGGGATGGCGGTCGGCCTGCCGGCAGCGGCGGTGTTGCTGGTCAACAACTACCGTGACCTGGAGGACGATGTGCGCAACGGTCGCCGCACTCTCGCGGCGCGGCTGGGACGCAGGCGCTCACGTCTGGCCTATGCCGCCTTGATGTTAGCGCCGTATGCTGTCCTGCCGCTGCTGGCCTGGTCCGGTCGGCAAGGCGCCGTGCTGGGATTCCTGGCCTTGCCGCTCAGCGTGTCCCTCATCCGTCGGCTCTATCGGAGTCCGCTTGGGCCACCGCTGAATCCGCTGCTGGCGGGAACGGCCCAGGCGGGTTTCATCCTCGGGGTGCTGTTAGCGCTGGGGTTGCTGCTATGAATCTGGTGGTCGACCTGCTGTTGCCGCTGGCTCTGGCCTTCATCATGTTCGCGCTGGGTCTGACCTTAGTCGTCGACGATTTCCGGCGTGTGCTGGCCCGGCCGAAGGCGGTGCTGGTGGGTCTGCTGGGCCAGATGCTGCTGGTGCCGGCGGTGGCCTTGGCGCTGGCTCTGACCCTGAGATTGGCGCCTGAGATGGCGGTCGGGCTGATGATCCTCGCTGCCTGTCCGGGGGGGGTTAGTTCGGGGCTGCTGACCCATCTCGCCCGGGGCGATACGGCTCTGTCGATCTCCCTGACCGCGGTGACCAGCGTTGCCGCGGTCATCACGGTGCCGTTCGTCGTCGAGCTGTCCATGCGACACTTCATGCAGACGGCGGTGAGCGTCGACTTCCCTCTGCTCAAGATGGTCCGCGGGGTGTTTCTGCTGACGACGGTTCCGGTGGTTCTTGGCATGAGTCTCAAAGCCTGGCGTCCGCGTCTGGCGGCAGGTCTTGAGCGTCCGGCCGGGCGTCTGGCGACCGTCCTGTTTGTGCTCATCGTGGTGGCCACCTTTGTCAGCCAGCGTCAGGTTCTGACGGCTCATCTTGGCAGCATCGGCCCGGCGGCGATGCTGCTCAATGTGCTGGTGATGGGGGGGGGCTTTGCCATGGCTGTAGCCGGCGGTTTGCGGCGGCGGGACCGGATCGCCATCGCCACCGAGTGCGGCCTGCAGAATGCGGGGCTCGGCATTTTCATCGCCGCCAGTGTCATGCATTCGCCGACCATGACCATCCCCAGCGTGGTCTATGCCTTGCTGATGAACGTCGGCGCCATCGGCTTCGTGATCCTGATGCGCGGTACCGAGCGGAACGCCGCCCGTGAGCCTGCGGTGGCCGCCGAATAGCCGCCCACCCCAGCGGCCTGAAGCTAGGCTACCCGGCCAGCGCTCAGCCGGGCCTGTGTCCGGCGCCGCTGCCGCAGCAACGTGCGTCCCCGCCAGGCAAAGCCGAGACGGTCCAGGGTGGGGCTGAGCAGATTCACCGTCAGAAACGCGAACACGATGCCTTCCGGGTAGACCGTGTAGGCACGAACCAGCGCGTTGACCACCCCCGCGATGAGGCCGGCCAGCCAACGCCCGCTCTTGCTGACCGGAGTGCTGGCTGGGTCTCCGGCAATGAACACGGCCGAAAACAGCAGGGCGCCGCCAAACAGGTTCAGCAGGAGGATGCGGCCGAGCGCGGTCAGCGCCGAGCCACTTTGGCCAGCCGCCGCAAGCTCCCGGGCCACTGGCAGATTGACCGCGCCGCAGACCACCAGAAAACTGAGCACGAACGCCGTGCCGCAGCGCCAGTCGAGCACGCCTTTCCAGACCAACAACGCCCCGAGCAACAGAATCAGCGGCGCGCACACTTCGCCGGGACTGCCCGGCACCAACTGGTACAGGTCGCCCCAGCTGCCGCCGATCGAGCCGAGAGCCAAGGCCCCGATGGCGTGGAACCCTTTCTCCGTGTGGAACAGGTCCAACGGCGTGGCGGTGCTCAACCCGTCCAAGGCCGGACCGCAGGCCGGCCAGTTGACGATCTCGGCATTGAAGGCGAGCATCAGGAACAGCCGTCCGACCAGCACCCCATTGAAGGGCAGGCGTCCGTCGCCGCCCGACATACGGACCAGTACGATCGCGACGACGAGAGCGAGAAATAACGGCCAGGCCGGCAGGTTCGGCGGCAGGCTCACCACCAGTAGGCCGGCGGTCAACATCGAACCGAACACGCTGAGTTTGAAGCTGCCATCGCGCAGCCAGGTGTAGGCAATCCCCAGTCCTGCCCCCACCGCCAACCCCGCCAGGTACTTCAGGAAGAAGCGCGGTTCGTAACGCCCCGCGTAGAGGGCCGCGAGAACCGTCAGTGCCCCGAGGGTCCAGATCGCCATCGGCGCCGCCGCTGGCCCCGTGCGCAGGAACGGCGGTTCGCATCGCGAGGCGGTAGATTCCGACATCATCCAGGTCCTAACGTTTGACTGACTTGGCGCGGCGCAGGTCTTCTGCCAACGGCAGGTAAGCCGGACAGACGGCGCTGCAACTACCGCACAGGAAGCACTCCGCCAACTGGGCTTGCGCCGCCTCCGACACCTGCGGGTTCCCCAGTTCGCGGACCAGCGAGCCCGGCTGCAATCCCAGCGGGCAGGCATCACAGCAGGAGCCGCAGTGAATACAGTTCCGTGACGGCGGGCGGAGCTGCTGACGCGGGACGACCAGGACCGCCGTGGTGCCCAGGGTGACCGGCGTGTCGACGGTGGCCGCGGTCCCCATCATCAGGCCGCCCGTCACGATCACGTCCTCGGCCGCCAGGGTGATCCCCATCTGCCGCAGCAGGTCGCCGAGGCGCATGCCCACGGGCACGAGCAGGTCCCGGTGCAACGCTGCGGCGCGCAGGGTCAGCGGTCGTTCGATGGCGGGGACGCCGTCGCGCAGCGCCCGGCCGATCGCTCGCAGGGAGGCCACGTTATGCAGCAAGACGCCGAGCTGGAAGGGCAGTATCCCGGTCGGCGGTAGCGTCCCGGTGAGGGCGCGCAGGATCAGCCGTTCGGCGCCCGCGGGGTAAGCGGTTCCCAGGCGCAACAGCTCGACATCGTAGAGCGCGCGGACCCGTTGCTCCGTCGCCGCCTCGCGCCGCAGGGCCAGCACGAGGCGCGTTGCGCCGACGGCCCGGGCGACGGCCCGGGCGCCTTGGCTCACCAACTCGGGTTCATGAAGCAGGATGGTGCGGTCGACCGACAGCCCAGGCTCGCACTCCGCGGCGTTGATCACCACCGTCTCGACCCCCCGCGAAGCGCGTGCCTTCACGGCGGCTGGAAACAGGGCCCCACCCATGCCGCGCAGGCCGATGGCGGCCAGAAACCCCGGGAAATCGGCAAAGGCCTCGAGCTCGGGCGTGGGCCTCTGTGCCACCGGCGGCCACACGGCCGTGGCGCTGGGCCGGACCTGGACCGCCGCGCTGGTGACGGCCTGCACCGTACCGGCGACGGCACTGCGCACGGTGAAGGCATCACAGCTTGCCAGGAGCTGTCCAGCGCTAACCGTTTCCCCCACCCTGACCCCCGGCGTCGCGGGGTGGTCGAGGCGGTAGACCAGCTCGCCGGAAACGTCGGTGACGGCGTCCAGCCCGGGTGCCGCGCGGGTCTCCGTCGAGCGCGGCTGGCGAATCGGCCGGTACATCGGGGGCTAGTCCTTCCCGGCGGTCGGCAGGGGCAGCCGTTCCCAGGCGGGATTGGCCTCGATCTGCTCGACAATCTTGCGCGCCATCAGGTCAAAGCTGGAGTAGATGCGTTGCTGGTATCGGGTGGCGCCCGTGACCGCATCCACCTTCAGCCAGGCGCCGGTCTCGTCCTTGACTACCCTGCCTGAGGAGCCCTTGATCACGCCGAGCACCTTTTGCTGCTTCTTCAGATCCTTGATCTTGGCGATGTCGGGTATGGCGGCCTCCGTGATGCCGTACTTGCCATTCAGCTTGCGCACCACCACCAGTGAGGTGACCAGCTCGTAGGTCTTGAACGAGCGCAGCGCCGCCCCGCCCATGACGGATCCCGCTTGGTCGTAGGCTAGATAGAGGTCGGGAATCGCCTCGGAGAAGCCGGCGCAATGGCTGTAGGTTGCCGCCCCGGCAAACGCCTTCAACACGGCCGCGGTCAAGCCTGGGTCCGCCGCCCGCAATCCCGTGGTCAGGGTGAGGAATACGGCGAGGCTAAGCGTGGGGAACCAGCGCGACGTCATGATCCGACATACTCCCTGGGTAATGACACGGGTAACCTAGTGTTAGGTTCGCTTCATGACAAACAGGCTGATGTAGCCCGCGACCCGGCCCGCCCGCTGCACCTCGCTGAACCCCGCGGCGGCAAAGAGTTCGGGCAGGATTCCCTGCGCGTTCTCGCCGATTTGCGGCTGGTGGAAGAGGTGTTCGGCGGTTGCGACCGTGAGTCGGCCGAAGGCGTTGTAGGGTCGGTCGATATCGGTGATGAGGCAAGGGCTGCCGGGTTTGAGGACGCGCCAGGCCTCCCGCAGAGCCCGGAGTTTGTCAGTCCGGTCGAGATGGTGCAGAAAGAAGCTGGAGACGACCGCGTCAAAGACCGCATCCGGATAGGGGAGCGCTTCGGCCGACACCAGATCGAAGCGGCAAGGCAGGGAAGCACTGCGGCGGCGGGCGACGGCCACCATGTCCGGGGAGGCGTCGATGCCCAGCGCCAGTCCGCCACGGGCCGCAACAAGCCGGCGGGCGACGCCGCGGGTCAGGGCGCCGGTGGCGCAGCCCAGGTCAAGGACGCGGGCGGCCGGATGCAGCGGAAGCGCCGCCAGGGTGCGGCGGTTGGCGCGCTGTTCCTGGCCGAACATCATGATGGGCGTGAGCAGGTCATAGAGGAAAGCGGCCCGGCGCAGGACCACGCCGCGCGTCGTCGGCGGCTGGGCCGGATCGGGGACCAGAGGGATGCTATCAGGGGCTGGCATGGTCACTCACAATCCTGCCGTCGCAGAGTACGACCGTCCGTCCGGTGCGCCGGGCGATGCGCTCATCGTGGGTGGCGATGAGCAGGGTGGTGCCTTCGCGTTCGTTCAGGAGCCGCAGCAGCTCCAAAAGCACGGCGGCATGCGTGGTGTCGAGGTTGCTGGTGGGCTCGTCGAGCAGGACCAGCGCGGGCCGATGGGCGACGGCACGCAAGCCGGCCACGCGCTGTTGTTCGCCGCCCGAGAGTTCGTGCGGAAAGGCGTTCGCCCGGTGGGGCAGACCCGCGGCGGCCAGCAACTCGGCGACGCGCTGGCGTTGCGCCGCGGCGGGCCAGCCGTTCAGGGCCAGCGGGATGCTGATGTTCTCAGCGGCGGTCAGGGTGGGCAGCAGGTTCAGGGTCTGGAAGACGAAACCGGTATGAGCGCGGCGCAGGCGAGCCAGGCCGCGTTCGTCGAGGTCGCTGAGGAGTTGGCCGCGCAGACGCACCTGGCCTGACGAGGGCCGGTCCAGGCCAGCCGCCAGGTTCAGGAGCGTGGTCTTGCCGCTGCCGGAGGCGCCGACCAGGGCGACAAACTCGCCCGGCGCCACGGTCAGGGTGACGTCGCGCAAGGCGTCGGCGGCGGCGACGCCGCGTCCGTACACCCGACTCACCTGCTCAAACGCCAGGATGCTCATAGGCCGCGCAATGCCTCGATGACGCTCAATCGCCCGGCCCGCCGGGCCGGTAACAAGGCGGCCACGAGGCCGCAGCACAGGGCCACAGCGCCCGGCAGCAGCAGGCCGCGCCAGGTCAGGCGTGGATAGACGATGCCAGAGATCACAAAGTGCGGATTCTCGCTGGTCCAGCGGGCCAGGTCCAAGCCGCGCAGACCCCACAGTTGGACCGCGGCGCAGCCTAGGACCGCACCGCACAGCCCCGCCGCCAGGACCAGCAGCAGGACCTCGGTCAGCACCAGAGTGGCGACCCCGGCCGGCGTGAAGCCCATGGCTTTCAGCAGCCCGAGTTCGCGGGTGCGCTGACTCACCGAGATGAACACGGTGTTGGAGACGCCGAACCCCAGGACCAGCAGAGCCAGGAGGTGTACGACGTTCATGGCCACATGGTTCAGGGCGATGAGTTGCACCAGTTCAGCGAGCGCCTCGGTCCATGGCGTCACGCGCACTCCTGGCCCGAGCCGCTCCCGCAGCGCTCGTGCCACCGCCTCCGGGTCGTACCCGGGCTCGATGAATACGGCGATCTCCTGAGACCCGACGGCGGACTCCGGGCCACGCCGGGTGTAGGCCGTCTTGCCGTCCAGCACCTCGATGCCAGTGCGGAAGACGCCGCACACCCGAAAGCGCCGCGAGGGTAGGTTCGGCTGCCAGAACTCGAGGGTGTCACCCAGCCGGGCTCCGAGCTGCTCGGCGAGGCGTCGGCCCACCAGGATGTCGTCAGGGGTTCGCGCCTGGGTCCCCTCCACGATCCGGCGCGGCACGGCGGTCTCCTGCGCCTCCAGATCGGGTTCGACCGCATAGAGCATGAGGCTGGCCTGCGTGTCGCCGCGGGCGAGCACGCCACCGAGGCAGAGGCGTGGCAGGACCCGCCGCACCCCCGCCAGGCGCTTCACCCCCTCCAGAGGCAGGTCACCGCCCTGCCAGGTCGCGTTGACGTCCCCATGATGGATGGCGACGGAGTTGCGGACCATCGTATCGGAGACCCCCTCCATGATGGCCTCGAGCAACACCAGCGCCGCGATGGCCAGAGCCACGCCCGCAAAGGCGATGGCCGCCTTGCCAAATCGGCGCGTGACGCTGCGGCGCACCAGCAGCAGACCCAATTGTAGCCTGGGGGTTGTCATGCGCGGCTCGCGGCCGGTGGCGCGACTCCCAGAAGCTCGTGCAGCCCCGCCATGACCTCAAACTGAAGGTTGGCGGGGAGGCGCACGCCCAGGCCGGCAAAGGTCTCAAAAGCGAGGTGGAACTGGGCCCGCGCCAACTCCAGTGCCTCGGCGTGCTCGGGGGCAAAACGGTGGGCGCTGTCCCAGCCTGCGTCGCCGCTGCGGCGCAGCTCGGTAAGCCAGGCGGGGTCGCCGCCGCGGTGGCGCGCCACCAGCGACACCAGCAGATTGTGCCGCCCCGCGAGCACATCCTCCGGCATGTCCTTGGTGTCATCGAGAATCTGACAGGCCAGGCCAAAAGCGCCCAGCGCCTGCCGCACGGCCGCCCCCGCGCCGCCGCTGGGCCGTTCCAGTTCCAGCGGCAGAGCCAGCGGCGCCTGGAACAGGTCACCGGTCTTGCGTCGGTGTACATCCTCCAGGATGCGCGCGACCGGCAGAACCGGGACCGGCCGTGTTTCTTCCTCGCATTCCTGCAGGGCGCTCGGCATCAGCGCCGCGTAGGTGACGCGGCCGACCGTCTGGACCAGCGCCGGATCGCCGTAGGTCTCCAGAATAAAGGCATTGACCACGCGCTCGGCCAGCATCAGCGTCAGCACCGAGCGCATGCGCGGGCCAGTGCCGGCAACCTGGAATTCGAAAAGGCTCTTGTACTCGTCATCGAGCAGGTTATCGCAGGCGGTCACCCAGGCACGCATGCCCTGGTTCACCATGGCATACAGCGGCAGGTAGCGCGAGGCCGGCACCACGACCCGGATAGCGCCGAGGAACAGGGTGCTGAAGAAGTTGCGACGGAGCTCAAACAGGGCCGGCGGCGGCGGCGCGAGCGGACAATCCGGCGGCGAGAGGCGCCCGGCGAGGCCGTAGAAACGCTCCAGCGTCTCACCTTGCAGGCGGAATACGTCCGCAAAAAGCGGGTGCTCACAGAGGGCGCTCAGGCCGCGGGGTACTTGGTTTCCGATCACACTATGTCCTCAGGCCGGGTGCAAGCTGAATCCAACAAAGCAATCGCCGTCCAGCCCCAGCGTGGCCCGGGACGGCCAGACGTCCACTTGTAGAGTCTGTCCTCGCAACGTATCTCAAAGACCCGTCCGCGGCAGTCCCGGTTGCATCCGTTGCCTCGGTCAGTCCAGCGTGCGGCGGTAGCGCAACAGTCCCAGCCCTAACATGACGCCCAGGAACAGCGCCACCGGCCACAGGTGCGGCAGGGATTCCAGCCAGCCGTTGCCCTTGAGCAGAACGCCGCGCACATTGCGCAGGAAATGGGTGAGCGGCAGCATACTGCCCACCCATTGCGCCCACACCGGCATGCCGCGGAAGGGGAACATGAACCCGGAGAGCAGGATCGAGGGCAGGAAGAAGAAGAAGGCCATCTGCACGGCCTGGAGCTGGCTGCGTGCCAGCGTCGAGAAGGTCACCCCCACCATCAGGTTGGCCGCGATGAACAGCAACGCCACGGTGTAGAGCAGCACCAGACTGCCGCGCATCGGCACCGCGAAGATGACTCGAGCCGCCAGCAGGATCAGAGTGACCTGAACGTAACCGACGAAGATGTAGGGCACGATCTTGCCCAGCATGACTTCCACCGGCCGCAACGGCGTCGCCAGCAGGTTCTCCAGCGTGCCCCGTTCCCGTTCGCGGGTGAGCGCCACGGCAGTGATGACCACCATCGTCATGGTCAAAACCACCCCCATCAGGCCGGGCACGATGTTGTACTGGGTGACGGCTTCCGGATTGTAGAGCGGGTGGAGACGTACCTCGAAGGCGGGTGGCGAACGTTTGAAGTGGCGCAGCGGACCCTTGAGTTCGCGCTCCACGGCGACCTCGGCCAGCCGCGACATCGCCGCCGAAAGCGGAGTCGAGCCAGCGGCAGTCCAAAGCTAGGCCTCGCGGCCGGCGCAGTATGACACCGAGTCCAAGCGCCAGCGGGACTCTTTGGACTGCCTGCGGCTTGACGCAGCTTTTCCCACGCAGCGGCGCGCCCAGCGCTGCCTGTCGGATGGGGCCCCGGCCGTGGCTGAAGCCTGCCGGACCCTTCCGCCCGAGGGCGGGACTCTGACCCGTACCTGCATCGCGGGCGCCGCCGAAAGCGGAGTCGAGCCAGCGGCAGTCCAAAGCTTGGCCTCGCGGCCGGCGCGGTATGACACCGAGTCCCAGCGCCAGCGGGACTCTTTGGACTGCCTGCGGCTTGACGCAGCTTTTCCCACGCAGCGGCGCGCCCAGCGCTCCCGGGGAGGTCAGTCGGCCTCGACCGTCTTCCCCTCGCGCCCCCCCTTGCCGACCCGAACGAAATGACCGACCCGGAAAACTCCGAAACACCATGCAGCCGCCAGTTCCAAGGCTACTGTGGGGTGACTGTGGCTCCGGGGTTGAACCCCAGCCTGATGGAAAGCGGGCGGCCAGCGGGGCGCAGGCCCTCGAGAGCCGCGGGGGTTGAAGGGATTAGCGGGACAACCACACGGGTGTTCTCACGGGACATGACAAGGAGGAGGTCTGTCGCTATGCGTCTGGTACTTGCACCCCTCGGATTGGCGTTGACGCTGGCCGTGCAGGCGGCGCCGGTGAAGAGCTACGATTGGATCCGGCGCGAGACGATTCGCGGCGGCTACCTGTCGGCCGCGGACCTCGGCGAGGGCCTGGCCCGCATGAAGGCGGTTGGCATGAACCTGGTCATGCCCAAGTTCGGCGGCCTGCAGGCTCCTCCCACGGAGGACAATCTGAAGTCGCTGCGTGCCTGGGGCGAGGGTGCCAAGGCGAATGGCCTGCACCTGCTGCCGGTCTTCAACTTCCGCGGCGGCGAGACCGAGAAGATTCTGAGTGAGCGGCGCGAGGTCACCAGCGGCGGCGTGACGATGCCGCGCACGCCCTGTCCGCTGGATGAGAGTTTTTGGGAGCGCTACATCCTGGGGCGGGCGGTCTACCTGGCCAAGCACGCCACCGAGTTGGGCCTCGATGGCTGCATTCTCGACCCGGAGATGTACGGGGCTGACCACACGGTCTTTGCCGGCGTCTGCTATTGCGCCGACTGCCTGCGCGAGTTTGGCGCGGCCAGCGGTCAGCCGACGCCGGACCTGCCGGCGGCAGAGCGCGGCAAGTGGCTGAAAGACCAGGGCCTGGACAAGCGTTTCGAGCAGCACTTTGTGACCCGCATCACCGGCTTCTGCCAACGGCTTGAGCGTGAGTGCCACGCGAGCAACCCCGACTTCCTGCTGGGCGTCCTGCTGCTCGACTACCCACTGCTGGCGCACCGGGCCATGGCCTTGGGTCTGGGCACTGAAACCCATCCGGTACTGTGCTTCTCGGAGAGCACCTACAGCCCGGGCTACACCCGTTACGTGGACGAGCAGCAGAAGGCCTTCGCGGCCATGCCGGCCCAGGTGCTGTTCGTGCCCGGCCTCTGGCAACAGCAATTCCCGACCGAGAATCTGGCCGAGCAGTACTACACCTGCGCCACGCACGCCGCCGGCTATTGGGTCTACACCTTCGAGAGCCTGCTGGAAGATTGCCGCAAGCACCCTGGGTACATGCTGCGCGAGCCAGCGGAGCGCTACTGGGAGGCGCTGAAGCTGGCCAATGCGGAGCTGGACGCCTTCGCCGCCTCCGCTGGCACCCGCGTTTCAGCCCTGAAGGTGCGGCCCTTCGAGCCCCCCCTGGAGATCCTGAATACCGGCGACCTCAAGATCGCTACCCTCATCCCGGCGCCAGATTCACAGCCCACGTCGCCTGGCCCGCTCTCGACCCCGCGGCTGCGCTACCGCAACCCGCTGTTCATCCTGGGCAAAGCCGGCGAGCCGGTCGTCGTGAAGGTGACGAACCTGCAACTGGCCAACTACCTGCCGCGCACGCAATGGGCCGTGGTGGGACCCGACGGCAAGCAACTGATGGAGGGGGTCGTGAAGTTACGGGAGAGCGCGGAGATCGCCTTCACGCCGGAGCGCGATGGCGTCTATGTCGTGCTGGCGACCTCCGGCCAGAATAGCCATACTCTGGTGGTGACCTCCGGCCAGCGTGGCGCGTTCATGGCCGCCAAGGAGCACCCGTTCGTCGTCAACGGCGTCTTCGGTCGGATGTACGTCTACGTGCCGGCGGGCGTGGCGCAGTTCTCGGTTTTTGCGAAAGCGGAGGGGCAGGCAGCCGGACGGGGCGGCAAGCTGACGGTCAGCGGCCCGGACGGCAAGTCGGCCGCGAGTCTGGCTGGCGATCTGGGCACGGTCAGCGAGATGACGGTGCAGGTCCCGCCGGAGTCGCAGGGAGGCATCTGGTGTCTGGCAATTGAGGATGTCACCAACGACCTGCGCCTCTACGTTTCGCCGAACCTGCCGCCCTACCTCAGCCCCGACCCGACGAAGGTGCTGACCCAGGCGAAGGCCCCATGACGGCTGTAGGTAACGTGTCGGCAGATGCAGGAGCACTGAAGAAACATGGACACAAGCACACCGAAACTGGCACTGGACGGCGGGCAACCCGTGCGGACGACGCCCTTTCCGGCCCGGTATCTGGGCACCAGCGTGATGGGCGACGAGGAACTGGCCCTGCTCACGGAGGTGGTGCGGACGCGCTTGCCCTTCCGCGACTATGGCGACGGAACGCCGCACATGGTCAACGACTTC
>CAILKC010000141.1 GCA_903834675.1 uncultured Victivallales bacterium
GCTCAATCTCGTTTGGGATTCCATTCCCAGGGCGCTGCCCTGGGCTGAGGAATGGCCGCGCTTTCAGCGCTCCGCGGCCTCTGGCATTCGCGACACCTCCCGCCGGAAGTCTCCCCCAAGAGTCAAGTGACCCGTTCTGCTCGCCGGACACGGAGACGATCGAAACAGAAACCCCTACGGAACTGACCTGCGCCCGGGGGCCCGCCAGGCGGCCGTTTCTTGAAGCCCTGGGTTCCCGGGGGTCGGCGGCTCCTGCGGACGGCGGGTTATGCTGCCGGGGCGGCCGCCATCCCTTGAGGTAATCCAGCGTGGGGATGGCGGTGCCGCCGCAATGCCGTTAAGCTTCTGGCCGCAGCCTCTTTTGCCGACGGGCAAGTAGGCCGGGGGCGCCGGTACCCGACCCCGGACGCCAGCCTGGCTGGCGACCGGCAATCGCCCCGCGCCGCCAAGCAGAACGGGAAACTTAACGGCTCCGCCAGCAAGCTCCCGTCGCCGCGACAGTCACGGTGCCACGATTCGTTCCGCAAGGTCCGGGGCGAGTCTGCGGAAGTCGCCCAGGTTGAAGGTGTAGAGCCGGTCGCAGCCTGCCTCCCTGGCGCACTCGATCAAGAGTGCGTCGTACACGTTCCCACCTGGCAGGGAATGCCTCACACACGCCTGGACGGCTCGGTCATACATGGCATCGGTCAGTGCCTGCCTGCGAAAGTGCGGACGGATGTTGGCGCCGATGATCCGCTCGGCCTCGGCGGGCAGGATACGGGGCGCCAGTGGCAGAGAGGTCAGGGCGGAGTAGGTCTCCGCCAGGCTGTGGCAGGAGATGACGCCCTCCTCCCCCTCCACGACGGACTGCAGCAGCGGCCGGGCGCGAGAGAAGTGGGGATGGCGGCACACCCCGCGACCAGGACCGATGTATCGAAGAACAGCCTCATTCAAGCCCGCCGCTCACCTGCCGGTTACGCCGTTCGCGCACCGCCTCCACCGCAAGCAGAAGATCGCCGGTCGGTTCTCCCTCATGCACAAGGAGACCGTGTTCCTCGGCCAGAGACGCGGGGTACTGCTGCGGCCGGAGCAGAATGCCGTCCGGCCCAACCCGCATTTCCAGCTTCGAGCCGCGGCCGAGGTGGAAATGCTTGCGGACCGGTTGCGGCAGGACGATCCTGCCGGCGGCGTCGATGGACAAAACGCTCTTCATGGTGATGAATCTACCATTTGCCATTTGTACCGTCAAACCAGCAGTTTGAACGTTTGAACGCGCTCCGCGCTTCCGATTGCATCCCGCGGTCTGCGGGTAGAGATTAGGGAGGTTCGCGTCAACGTTCGTCAAGAGTTTCCGGAGGGCACAGTCCATGTCAACCGCACCCATCCGCATTGATCTGCAACCGTCGTTCTGTGGTGAAAGCGAGCAAACCCTGCTCAGCAACGACGACTTCCGCGTCAGCACCTTCCGTTTCAAGAGCGGGGTTGCGGCGGTCAGACTGCACAACGCAACCGGGGAGTTGGTGGTCCTGCCCTGGCAGGGCCAGCAGATTTGGTCGGCCCGCATCCACGGCCGCGATCTGGGCATGCGCTCAACCGTGAAGGAACCCGTCCCCACGCGGGAGTTTCTGCCGACCTACGGCGGGTTCTTCCTGCACTGCGGCGCCCTGGCCATGGGCGTACCAGGGCCTGAAGACAAGCATCCCCAGCACGGCGAACTGCCCAACGCCCCGTTCCAGGAGGCCCATGTGCTGCTCGGCAGCGACGAGCAGGGACCGTACCTCGCCCTCGGCGGCACGTACCACCACACGGTGGCCTTCGTGGCCGACTACGAGGCCCGCGCCGCTATCCGCCTACGGCCGGGCTGTCCCGTTTTCGACATCTCCCTCGAGGTGACCAACCTGCGGCAGGCACCGATGCCTTGGATGTACCTGGCGCACGCCAACTTCCGGCCGGTGGAAGGGGGGCGGTTGGTCTACTCGGCGCCCTGCACGACGAAGCACGTTCGCGTTCGCCGCGGCCTACCGGCCCACGTCGCCGCGGTGCCGGGCTACCGCGAACTGCTCGAACTGCTCGCCAAGGACCCGGCGGCACATAACGTCTTTTCCGCGAAGCTGCCCTACAACCCGGAAGTCTGCCTGTATCTCGACTACCGCGCCGACGCCGCCGGCTGGGCCCATAGCCTGCAGGTTCTGCCGGACGGCAGAGCCGACTACATCGCCCACCGCCCCGAGCAGCTCGACAAGGCAATCCGCTGGATCTCCAACAACGGCGACGAGGCGGCCCTGGGCCTGATCCTTCCGGCTACGGCGGAGCCCGAGGGCTTCACGGCCGAGAAGGCCAAGGGGAACCTCAAGGAAATCCTTCCGGGCGACACCCGTCGTGTGGACCTGCGTCTCGGCTCGCTGCTGGCCGCGCCGACCACCGAGATGGAGACGGCCATCGCCGCCATCCTCGGAGGCTGAACCTGTGCTCAGGGTGCGAAGTCCGCAGCCTCCGCCAGCTTCCAGGTCTTGCCGCTGTCTGCCGAGGCGAGCAAAGCCCGCCGGTTGCCCGGATGGTCGGTGCGGTAGAACCAGTAGGTGGACCAGTAGTCGTAGGACAGATACAGCCAGCCGCGCCGGTCGATGGTAAGCCGGTGGTAGTAGACGCTGTAGTCGGTGAACGGAGCGACGATCAGGGGCCGCGGCGCTGACCAGGGCTCGCCGGGGCGCTTGCTCATCTGGGCCAGGCAGGCGTAGCTGCCCGCCGGGAAGCGCTCGGCGTGGTCCTGCCACAGGCGGAATACCAGGTGCAGGGTATCATCGGGCGCACACACCAGGCCGACGTAGGTCTGGCCGAGCCCGGCACCGACCTCCTCGGCCGCCGTAAAGCCGCCCGCGCTAGCGTTGGGTTGCAGCGAGCTGGCATAGCGAAAAGCGCGCCCGTGCGTCCCCACCAGGACATGGATAAAGCCCTTGCTGTCCATGGTGATGCACGGGGTGTTATGGACATCGTTCGCCGGTGGGCCGTAGCCGACCAGCACTGGCTGGCCCAGGGTCTTGGTGTCCCGGTCGTAGGTGACCACGTAAGTCGGCACTCCCGGCACCGTCTGCTGCGGATCGGTCGCCTCACCCCAGGTCACGTGAATCTTCGTGCCGCGGGAGACCACGGACGACGGGATGCCGGAATGATCGGAGATGCCGAGGCTGTTCGCTGACAGCAGGATGGGCTCGCCGATGAGGAGGGCCCCGTCACGCCGTTCCGGGACGAACAGGTGCAGGTCGTTCACACTCCGCCACATCAGCTTCGGGTCCTTGGCGGTCTGGGTGATGCGCACAAAAGGCGGTGGTCCAGCGGGTCGGTTGTGCCCGGAGAACTGCTCGATATCGAAGTGGCTGCGAACCCCGGGCAATGGCGCGGCTGAGAACGTCTCGCCGCCGTCGGCCGAGTGCAGCAACACGGGGGCGCCGCCCGCCGTTCCCAAAGCATAGACGGCATTGGCCTCACCGAAGGCGACTTTGCTGCTCCGCAGACGGACCGTCGCACCTGCGGGTCCCCGCAGGCTCGCGGCGGACCACTTGCCATCCCGCAACCCGCGGATCGTGCTCTCGCCAGCCACCAGGGGCCGGTTGTCGAGGGCGAAGTAGACCTGGTTGTCGAGCGGGTAGTCGGGCCGGTAACCAAACTGCTCGTTCTCGTGCTGGAAGGGCTGCAGCGCTAGCGGCATCGGTATGGGCTTTGCGGCTGGCGCCTCCCCAACCCGGGCTATGATTGAGGCGTAGGTCGTGACCTCGCCGCAGGTGGCGCGCAGGCGGCAGGTCCAGTTCGCGCCCTGCTCCGGCAGACGACAGCGCACCCTGAGCGTCTCGCCCTGCCGCGGCCCGAGGCGGAGGTTGGCCGCCGGCAGGGTGACGGGCCAGACGCCGCCCTCAGGAAACTCCAGGCTGAGGGCCACGGTGCGCTCCGCCAGGGCGTTGTTGTGGACGCGGAACTCCATCGTCTGCTCGCTGTTGGCTTTGCCGTAAACCGTCTGGCTGTAGGGCGTCAGCAACCAGCGGACTTCGTGGAAGGCGAACCAGGACGAGGCCACGGGGGTCCACAGCGACAGGTTCGGGTAGTCGTCCGACGCGTTCCAGCGCGTCACCCCGTCAATCTGAACGACCCCTTTGGCGCGAGGCAGACGCAGACGCCAGGGGACAGCGCTGCGGGGCGCGTCCGCCGCCGCGAACGTGTGCGCGGCTTGCCCGTCGGCCGTGGGCGTGAGCGTCGCCAGGAGGGTGCCTTCGGCGTCGGTGCAGGTCACTTCACCAGCGCCCGGGAGCAGTCCCGACAGGTCCAGGCTGAAGGCGCCCCGGCGCGGCCTGAAGCAGACCTCGCCCGCCGCAGTCCCGGCCAGCACGATGGGCTCCTGGTGCGCCGCGTCGCGGTGGCCACGCGAGGTCTCGATCAGGTAACGCGGGCAGTTGGTGCGGAAGCCCCAGGTCATCTCGGTGCCGTAACGGTCATCGGTGGCGCTGATCATCAGCCCGTAGACACCGAGGTGCTCCACCACGGTGGACAGACGCAGCGACGAGCGCGGCGGGGAGCCCACGCCCGCGGCGTCGGCCGGCAACCATTGATCCACCAACACGGTTCGGTCCGGGCCGAAGAGGATGGCGCGCACGGCAATCGGCCGTTCGCTACGACGGTCCTGCTTGACCAGTTCCACGGTGAGTTCGCCCAGGGGCGGCAGGAAGTAGACGCCGCCGCAGCCGCCGATGAGCAGGCTGATGGACTGGTCCTTCACGGTCTCATCTCCTCCGGTTCCTTTGGCCTTTTCCTGCGCGACGGCCGCGGCAGCGCCCGCGAGCAACGCGGCCAGCAGGCAGAGGCCGGCATGGCGCCCGGCGGCGCGGGGACTCGTGGTGTTGAAACCCATCTTCCTTGCTCCGGTGCCGCAGCGGCTTGTGGCGTTAGGACTATGGACTGCGGTGGCCAGTCCTGCCGACGGGTAGGACGCGACCCCGCTTTGGCGGTAGCGCTGCCGCAGGGGCGTTGCCGGTGGTCACGCGGCGGGCGCCGACGCTACCGTCTTGCGGTGAGCCATGAAGTAGAGCACCGGCACCGCCATACGACTCAGCAGCAGGCTCGCCAGTTCGCCCGCCATGAGCGACAGCGCGAGCCCCTGGAAGATCGGGTCGAACAGGATCACCGACGCCCCGACTACCACCGCCATCGCGGTCAGCACCATCGGCCGGAAACGCACCGCACCCGCATCCACCACCGCCTCGTCCAAGGGCATCCCCTGTCGCACCCGCAACTCGATGAAATCCACCAGAATGATCGAATTGCGCACCACGATGCCAGCGCCGGCAATGAAGCCGATCATCGAGGTCGCCGAGAAGAAGGCGCCAACCAGACCATGCGCCGGCAGAATCCCCACCAGCGAGAAGGGAATCGCCGCCATGATGATGAACGGCGTGCCGAAGGACTTGAACCAGCCCACGATCAGCACGTAGATCAGCACCAGCACCGCCGCAAAGGCCAGCCCCAGGTCCCGGAAGACTTCGTAGGTAATGTGCAGCTCGCCGTCCCACTTCAGGCTGTAGCGATCCTCGGTAAAAGGCAGACGGGCATAGTACACATCCAGCTTGGTATCGGCGCCCTGATTGGGCTGCAGGTCCGCCAGCGTCCGGCGCAGGCCGAGCATGGCGTAGGCCGGGCTCTCGGTGGCGCCGGCCACGTCGGCCAGCACGTAGGTGACCGGCATCAGGTTCTTGTGGTAGATGCTGACGTCGTTCGGCACCTCGCGGCGAGTGACCAGTTCGCCCAGCGGCACCAGCTGGCCATCGCGGGTCCGGATCGGGATCAGGCGCAGATCGGCCGGCGACGAGCGTGCCGCCTCGGCCAGGCGCACGACCAGGCTGACATCTTCCCGCTCCCGGGCATCATGCACGATGCCAACGCTGGCGCCCTGGATGGCCAGGCGCAGGTTCTGTGAGATCATCTCGGTGTCCACCCCGTGCAGGGCCGCCTTCTCCTGGTCGATGTCAAAGATGATCTTGGGCTGCTCGTCCTCGATCATGGTGTCGACATCCACCACGCCGGGGGCGCGCTGGAAAATGCCCTCGATGCGCCGCGCCAGCGCGTTGCGGGCCGTGGCGTCGGGGCCATAAACTTCCGCTACCAGGGTCTGGATCACGGGCGGGCCGGGCGGCACCTCGGCCACCTTGATCCGGGCACCGTAGGGCTGCGCCAGCGCTTGCAGCCGGGGCCGCAGTTCCTTCGCGATGGCGTGACTCTGACGCTTCCGCTCGCCCTTGGGGCTGAGATTGATCTGCAGGTCCGCCACGTTCGCGCCGCGCCGCAGGTAGTAGTGCCGTACCAGGCCGTTGAAGTTGTACGGTGCGGCGGTGCCGGCGTAGACCTGCACATCCTGTACCTCCGGGCAGAGCGCCGCCTCGGAGGCCAGTTCGCGGGCGACACGCGCCGTCTGCTCCAACGCCGTCCCTTCGGGCATGTCGATGATGACCTGAAATTCGCTCTTGTTGTCAAAGGGCAGCATCTTCAGCTTCACGTAACCGGTCGGTACGGTGCTCAGGGCCGCCAGGAGCAGGCCGATGAGCAAGAGGATGAACAGGGCACGCCCGCCGCGGTGGTGGACCAGCCAACCCATGACCCGCCGATACAGCCGGGTGGCCCCATCCTCCCGCTCAGCTTCGCCGCTGTGCTTGTGCTCGGCGCGCAGAATGCGGGCGGCGGCCCAGGGGGTCACCACGAAGGCCACCAGCATCGAGAAGAGCATGGCCGCCGAGGCCCCCACCGGGATCGGCCGCATGTACGGCCCCATCAAGCCCCGCACAAAGGCCATCGGCAGGATGGCCGCGATCACGGTCAAGGTCGCCAAAATCAGCGGACTGCGCACCTCGTTGACCGCCTCCATGGCCACCGTCACCACCGGGCGCCCACGGTTCTGCGGCAGCCGCAGGTGGCGCACGATGTTCTCCACATCCACGATGGGGTCATCCACCAAGATGCCGATGGAGAAAATCAGGGCAAACAGGGTGATGCGGTTGAGGGTGAAGCCGATAAGGTAGAAGGCGGCCAGGGTCAGGGCCAGGGTCACCGGGATGGCGATGGCGACGACCGCCGACTCGCGCCAACCGAGCACGAGGCCAATGAGAATGGACACCGAGAGTACCGCCAGCCCCATGTGCCACAACAGCTCGTCGGCCTTCTCTGCCGCGGTCCGGCCGTAGTGACGGGTGATGCTGACCTGGACCTGGCCGGGGATGACGCTGCCGCGCAGGCCCTCGACCTTGCGCAGCACCCGGTTGGCGACGTCGATCGCATTCGTCCCCTGGCGCTTGGCGACGGCCAGGGTCACGGCCGGACGGAAGGGACTGATCCCAGCCGCCGCCCCAGTCCGGCTGTCGCTACCTTCACGGGCCGGGCCGGGCCGGAAGAAGACGTACTGATCGGGCTCGTCGGGTCCATCCACCACGTTGGCCACGTCGCGCAGACGGACCGGTTGGCCCGCCTGCACCCCGACCACCACGGCGGCCACCGCCTCAGCGTCCCGCAGGAAGGCGCCAGTTTCAACCAGGACCTCCTGGCCGCTGAAGTTGATGCTGCCGGCGGGCAGAGGTTGGTTCGCCTGCCGCAACGCCCCCGCCAGTTCCGTCAGGGTCAGTCCCCGGCCGGCCATGGCGGCACGGTCAGGCACCACCCGTATCCGGCGCGGCAGGCCGCCGATAAGCGTGGTCTCACTGACCTGATCCACCTGCTTGATCGCGTCGTCCACCTGCGCCGCGATGCGCCTGAGGACGCCATGATCGTACTCATCACTCCAGAAGGTCAGGGCCAGGATCGGCACATCGTCAATGGAGCGCACCTTGACCAGCGGCGGCGTCACCCCGGGCGGAATGCGGTCCAGATTGGCGGCGATCTTGGCGTTGAGCTTCACCACGGCGTCGGTAGCCGAGTGGCCTACCTCAAAGCGCACAATGACCAACGACCTCCCCGGGCTGCTGGTGGAGTAGAGGTACTCCACTCCGGGAATCTCCCACAACAGCTTCTCCAGGGGCCGGGTGACGCGCTGCTCGACTTCCGCGGCAGACGCCGCCGGCATCTCGACGAAGACGTCAATCATGGGCACGACGATCTGCGGTTCCTCCTCCCGCGGCAGGAACCAGACCGCCGCTACCCCCAGCAGGATGGAGGCCAGGACGATCAGCGGCGTCAGCTTCGAATCGATGAACAGCGCCACAATGGTCGCCGCCAGCCCGCTGCCGTGTGCGGAATTCTCCTCGTGCTTCACGGCTTGCCCTCCCGTGCCGGCGGCGGGGGCGTCGCGGACGGGGGTGTCGCGGACGGCGCCGCGGTCGCGGTGACGGGATCCTGGTCGCGCAGGCCAGGCGGCGGCTTGACGATGACGGTATCCCCGACCCCCACGCCCGCCAAGACCTCGACCCCATCCTGAAACAGGCGTCCGCGCCGGATCAAACGCAACTGCGCCCGACTATCCTGGACGCTGAACACGTAGTCCAGTTGGCCGCGGCTGACGATGGCTGCCGGCGGCAGGGCGATGAGCTGCCGCTGCTCGCAGCGGAATTGCAGGCGCCCGAACATCCCCGGTTGCAGGGCCGGATTCGGGGGCAGCGCTGCCCGCACCAGGAACGAGCGGCTGCGCGGATCGACCGCCGGGACGATCTCCGTCACCTGCGTGCCCAGCGCCGTCTCCAGGGCATCGACCCGGACATGCACCGGATCGGCCACGTGAATCCGCCGGGCGCAGGCTTCCGAAACGGGGGCCTCCAACCACAGGTCGGTCGGCTTCTGCAGGGTCACCAGGCTGCGCCCCGGCGCCGCCAGATCCCCGGACTCGGCGTGTTTGTCCACCACAATCCCATCAATGGGACTGCGGACCTCGGTGTAGCCCAGATTCAACTGCGCTTCCTTGACCTGCTCCTCTACCTGCGCCACGCCGGCTTTGGCGGTGTCGTAGCGCATCTGTGCCTGCTCGAACTCCTGGCGGGAAGAGGCGCCGGACTTGAGCAGGGTCTGGTAGCGGGTGAACTCGGCCTCGGTCTCGACCACTCCCGCCTTGGCGGCCACCAGGGCCGATTCGACCTGGCGCAGGCGCGACTGCACATCCCGGTCATCGAGCGTCGCCAGCAGATCGCCCTGCTTCACCAGGTTCCCCGAACGCACCGGGAGTTGCAGGATGTGCGCCGCGATCCGGGCGGACACCTCCACCGTCACCCGCGACTGCACCGTGCCGGCAAACTCGTTGAACTGGTCGGCATCCAGCAGCGCCACGGTCAGGGTCTCGACGGGCACCGGGACGCTGGTCGGCAGCCTCGGTCGCAGGGCCGTGGTCTCCCCGCTCTCGTGCTTGCCACCACAGCCGGTCCCGAAGATCACCCACAGCCCCGCCACCACCACGCCGATCATCCAGGCTGGAATTTTCATCGGTGTCATCTCGCTGCAAGAATGTGTGCCCGTGTACATAGCCCCGTACAAGATAGGACAAGAAAGCACACCTGCAAGATTTCGTGGTAAAGCAGGGCGCAAGTCAGCTCCGTAGGGGTTTCTGCCCGGCGCGACGGGGCGCTGGTCGGTTCAGGGGTGGTCGGCGCGACGGGGGGCCGGTCGGGCCGAGCGCTGCTCCAGGCCTGGCGCCCCCGTCGCGACTTGTCGCGAATACCAGACGCCGCGGAGCGCTGAAAGCGCGGCCATTCCTCAGCCCAGGGCACCGCCCTGGGAATGGAAACCAACACGAGATTGAGCCCTGCAGGGGCGGCATACCGACAGTCCATAGGCACCGCGCGCCAGGTATGGCGCCCCTTCGGGGCTGAGAATCTGGGGTATGCCCGGTACCCAGGGCGGTGCCCTGGGCTGAGGGATTACGCCCCTTCGGGGCTGCTGGGGGCCGGTCGGGCCGAGCGCTGCTCCAGGCCTGGCGCCCGTCTGGCGCCCGGCGGATCAGAGATGCCGTCCGCAATCCACTTTACGTGGTTCAGCCAGGCACGATACCGATACCGACCCCGATGTCTTCACCGCTTCTGAGTAGTCACCACCTACGGAGCTGAGGTGCGCCCCCCGCTCACTCCTCGTCGGAGGTGGCGCGAACGAACTGGCGGTAGAGGTTGGCGTAGACGCCGTTGCGGGCGATGAGTTGGGCGTGGGTGCCCCGTTCCACAATCTTCCCGTGCTCCATGACCAGAATCTGGTCGGCGTTGCGGATGGTGCTCAGCCGGTGCGCGATGACGAAGCAGGTGCGGCCCTGCATCAGGGTGGCCAGGGAGCGCTGGATGCGGGCTTCGGTGACCGCATCCACGGAACTGGTGGCCTCATCGAGCACGAAGATGCGCGGGTCGGCCAGCATGGCGCGGACGAAGCAGACGAGCTGGCGCTGCCCCAGCGAGAGCCCGGCGCCACGCTCTCCGACGACGGTTTGCAGCCCGTCGGGCAGCGCCTCGAGCAGGTCCAGGCAGTCCAACCGCCGAGCCGCCTCGGTGACCTCGGCGTCGGTCGCTTCCGGCCGCCCGAGGCGGATGTTGTCCATCACCGTGCCGGTAAACAGAAAGTTCTCCTGCTGAATGATCCCCATCTGCCGGTGCAATGACTCAGCCCGCACGCCGCGGAGCTCGCGGCCGTCAAGGCGGATTTCGCCGGCGCCGGGGAGGTAGAACTTCGCCAGCAGGTTGATGATGGTGGTCTTGCCGCTGCCCGTGTGCCCCACCAGAGCGACGGTTTGGCCGGGCTCGGCCACCAGGTCGATGTCGTGCAGGACGCGGCGCTCGGGGGTGTAGCTGAAGGAGACCCGGCTGAATTCGACCCGGCCGTTGAGCCGGGGCAGGTCCTCGGCGGTGGGGGAGTCCTGCCACTCCGGCGGGGTATCGAGCACGCGGAAGATGCGTTCGGCGCCGGCCATGGCGGCGAGGGCCTGGTGATAGAGGTCGCCAATACTGCGTACGGGCTCGAAGAAGATACCGGCCAGGAAGAAGAAGTGGACCAAGTCGCTGAGCGGCATGCCGATGCTGGGAGTGAGTACGCGGTAGCCGCCGATCAGCAACAGCATGGCGATGAACATCTGACTGGTAAACTCCAGCAGCGGCAGGAAGATGGCCGCCGTGCGCGCCACCTCGACGTTGTACTCCGAGTGGGTCGCTACCATGTCCGCAAAGATGCCCGCGTTGACATCCTGCCGCACAAACCCCTGCGTTACGCGGACGCCGTTCACCGACTCGGCCAAGGTCGCGGTCAGGCGGCTGAAGCTCTCCTGGTTGGCGCGCATGACCCGGCTGAAGCGCTGGCGGAACAGCCGGTTGATCAGCCACATCACCGGCGCCAGCGCCAGGACCACCAGAAACAGCACCCGGTCGCAGTACAACATGAACAGCGCCGAAACGATCATCTGGCCGCCCAGCACCAGGCTGACAAAGACCACATTCTGCACCCCGGCGCGGACCGCCTCGATGTCGGAGGTCACCCGGCTGATGATGCGGCCGAGTTTCTCGCGGTGAAAGAAGCTCATGGGCATGGCGAGCAGGTGGTTGCAGAGTGCCGTACGCAGGTCGTAAACCACGGATTCGCCGAGGCGCAAGGCCAGCAGGTGGCGGAAGTGTAGGGTGAGCTGGGTCAGCGCCGTCAGAGCCGCGAAACCGGCCGCGCCGAGCAGCGTCCCGCGCAGGTCGCCACGGCTGATGGGACCGGTGATGACGGCGCCCAGGACCCAGGCCAGGCTGGGCAGCTGGATGGCACGGATGAGCACCAGGACAAACAGGACATTGCGGGTCCGAGCATGGGGCCGTGTGTAGGTGAACAGACGCCGGATGAGGCGCGTGTCCAGCGGACGCTCCTCGTCCTCGACATCGTCATCGCGCTGGAATTGGGTCAGGGATAGGCGCGGCGTGGCACTCATGGGAGGCCCCCCGCCGCGAGGGCCGAGACGCCGGGAGGTACGGCCAGCAGTCGGCGCGTCTCCTCGTCGGTGAGCTGGTGGGCGATGATCCAGCGGTAGGGGCCCTTCTGCTCGGCCAACTCAGCGTGTCGGCCAGCCTGGATGATCCGGCCATTTTCGAGCACCAGGATGAAATCCGCCCGGCGCAGGGTGCTGAGCCGATGGGCGACGACGAAGGTAGTCCGCCCGGCCATGGCGCTCTCCATGGCTTCCAGGATCTCATGCTCGGTCTGTGAGTCGATGGCCGCGGTGGGATCATCCAGCAGTAGGATGCTCGGCTCCAGCAGGATGGCCCGGGCGATGGCCAGGCGCTGTCGCTGCCCTCCCGAGAGGCCCTTGCCGCTCTCGCCCACCACCGTCTCGTAGCCCTGCGGCAGCTTCTCAATGAAGCGGTGCGCCGCCGCCACCCGCGCCGCCCGCTCGATCTGTTCGCGGGTGGCTTCCGGCCGGCCGAAGGCGATGCAGGCCGCCACCGAGTTGCTGAACAGGAAGTTCTCCTGAAAGACAATGCCGACATTGCGGCGCAGGTCGTCCAGGTGCAGTTCGCGCACGTCGGTGCCGTTGACCAGCACCCGGCCGGCGCCGGCATCGTAGAAGCGTGGGATCAGGCTGAGCAGGGTGCTCTTGCCGGCGCCGGTGGCCCCCAGGATGGCCACGCACTGGCCCGGCTGCACCGCGAAGCTCACATCCTGCAGCACCGGCGCTTCCGGGTCGTAGCCAAAGCGGACGTGCTCGAACTCGACCGCGCAGGGCAGACGGGGTGCCAGGCGCCGGGGGTTGGGCGGACTCAGGATCTCCACCGGCGTATCGATCACCTCGAAGACGCGGCGGGCCCCGGTCAGCGACTCCTGGATGCTGTTGGCCAGATTGGAGAGATTCGCCACCTGGCTGGAGAACTGCTGCAGCAGCCCGGCGAAGACGATCAGTCCCGTGCCCATGGGCAGGGTGCCGCGCATTACCAGCCAGCCGCCGAAGGCCAGTAGCACCACCAGGTTCAGTTGCGAGGTGAAGGTGATCAGCGGTCCGAAGGTGGTCACCCGTCCGAAGATCCAGTAGTTCTGGTCACGCACCTGCGCGTTGGCGGCCTCGAAGCGCCGCAGCGTCTGCGGTTCGCGGGCGAAACCCTTGATCACCGCGATGCCCTGCACGCTCTCGCTGAGCACGGTCACCAGGCGGTCCACAAGTTCGCGGTTCTGGCGATAGGCGGGGCGGACCTGGCGCGAGAAGCGCACACTAATGCCCCACAGCAAGGGCGTGGTGGCCAGGCACGCCACCGTCAGCCCGACGTGGATGCTGCTCATGTAGATGACGTACACGATCAGCGACAGGCCCATGATCAGGCTCTGGATCAGGACGCCATCGATGAACAGCCGGGTCGCCTGCACATCCCGCGTCACCCGATTGATGAGCGAGCTGCTGGCGTTGGCGTCGAAGAAGCGGAAGCTCAGGCGTTGCAGTTTGTCATAGACCTGGGCCCGCAGAGCCGTGACGATCTCGCCCTGCACCAGCTTCGCCACCACCGTCGAATAGGCGCAGCTCAGCGCCGAGCGCGCCAACGCCAGAGCCAGGATCGCCGCCGAAATCGCGCCCAACGTGTGCCACGCACCCCAGGCCGCCGGGGGGGTGATGCCGAACGGCCAGTGTGGCGGCGGCGAACCCGGCTGCATGGCCGCCTTCACCACGTCGATGCCCACGCCGGTCAGGCCCAGCCCGGCCAAGCCAAAGCTTAACAGGATGACTTGCAGGCAGACAACGCGAATGCAGCCCCCGCGGTAGTGCCAGGCCAGGGCTAGTAGCCGCCGCACTAAACCCCACGAGGAAAGCTCCGACGCTGCACCGGTCGGCAAAGGTTGGAGGGTTTCGGCCACCGTTACCGAACCAGCGCCGCCTCGATCCGGGCCAGGCGACCCTCCAGCTTCTCGATCGCCTCCGGCAGGGCCAGCTCGCTGTGCGCCCGAGAACACAGGGCGGGGTTGTTCACCCACCAGTCCATACCCATTTCCTTGGCCTTATCAACCGAACAGATGACCAAGCGGATCTGGATGGTCAGCAATTCGACATCCACGAGATTGATCCTGATATCGCCCGCGATGACGATGCCTTTATCCAGGATCCGCTCGAGGAGGTCCGCCAGGTTCGTACCCCCCACCGACGTCGCGACTCTGCGTGAGACTGGCATCTACCACCTCCGTTATAAGAGCTTTCCCAGCGGACCCAAGTCCAGATTCAGATCTTTGTCTTCGAGGCCGAACTCCCGGCAGACTCTGGCAAGTTCCTCGGACTGTCGCATCAGGGTCACTCCGAGGCGTTCGATCTCGGCATCGGTGAGGCCCCCACCGTCGATCCTGCGAATGGCCTGCTTCTCGAGGAGTTCGTGGAGGAGTTTGACCAGCGTCAGAACCAGCTGAGCCAAGCCGTTCGTCACCTTGTCCGGGTCCAGGTTCAAACGCCGGGCGGGTTCCAGAATGCGGTCGGCCGTCATGGCTTTGGCAAAGTCGCCCATGACCGCGGAATCCACCGTCGGACCGCCGGCCGCAGGCGCGCAGGAGTCGGCGCTGACGTTCATCGGGAGAGCACCTTTTCCTTCCGAGCCGTTTCCACGGAACAGACAATGGCCTGCAAACTCAGGTAGATCAGATCGATATCGGCAACCGAAATCATGACTTCAGCGACCACCACCGCGCCCTTGTTGAGGACCCGGTCCAAGGCCTCGCAGAGACTCACGTGTTCCTCTGCCAGCGCGGCCTCGTCGGAGCGGTTGGACCCGCCCGCGGGGCGGCGTTCGGCGCGGGTTCCAGAATTCATCTCGCCAGCCCTTCCTCTATGCTAACGCTTCGACGTCGCGACTACGGTACAGGAGTTGCCCAAGGGCTGCCAGGTTCGCCACTCCCCGGGGATCGCTCTGCCGGTACACGAGCGCTTGCGGAGTGCCAGGAAAATCCGCCGCGAAGCGCGCCCTGCAGCCCGATTCCCGCGCAAAGAGAGCGGCGCACAGAGCATCGCTGCTCTCCGGCGTCGCCAGGTTCAGGAATAGGCCGGGAACCGGGATGGCCAGACGTGCGCAGGCGGCCAGCAGATCCCCGGTCTCCGCAAAGGACATCTCCGTGAGGATGCTGACGCTGTAGAGACTTGCCCGCGACGGGTCGCGCAGGATCGCCCGCAGCCGCTTCAAATCCTTGGATAGCCTCACCAGGCGCTCCGCAATCCCCGGCAGGCGGAAGATATTCCGGTACTTCAGGAAAAGGCCAAACACCACCTTCAGCCACCCTTCGATGATCTCTGGCAGTTCCAGCAGCCGGATCAGATGACCGGTCGGCGCGGCGTCGAGGACCAGGAGGTCGTAGCCCTGCGGGGTCAGGAAGTCCATCACCGCCGCCAAGGCCATCAACTCATCCACCCCCGGGGGCGACAGGTCCATGATCCGTTCCATCACTTCCCGATCAAAGGTAAGATCAAGGTTCGGCATCAACTTGGAGAGAAACTGCGCCAGTTCGTTGCGGTACTGATCCTTCAGGGCGACAAAATCCGCGGAAGCGTCCATTTCCATGGCCCACAACCCCGGCGCCGCCTGCCTCGGCTTGGGACCGAGGGGCAGGTCCAGGCAATCGGCCAGGGAATGAGCGGGATCGGCAGAGAAGAGCAGAATACGCTTGCCGGCGTAGGTCTGAGCCAGGCGCAGTGCCGTAGCGCAGGCCAGGGTGGTCTTGCCGACCCCGCCTTTCCCAGCAAAGACCAGCATCGAGGTCCCCGGCGGTGGCAGCGCGAGAGGGCGGTCCACCCGCGGCAAGATCGGTGGCAGGCACGGCAGATTCTCCGCGCCGGCATCCAGCTGCAGCGGCTTGAGTTCATCCCAGAAGGACATGAGCCCCTGCAAACCGTTGACTTCCTGTGGATACATGGGGAGCCCCCACAGGCGTACACCGACGAAAAGCTCCTCGTGGGAAAGGCGGGAAAGCTCCTGCAGCTGTCGGCGGCGAACGTCCCGGCAGAGGTTACACGAACTCTCCGGGTAAAGCCGGTTGACCAGGATGGCCCCGACTCCGATGTCGAGCCGCTTCAGTTCCCGTAGCAGATCCAGCGTCTCCTCGATACTCATGGCTTCGGCCAGCATGACCGGGACAAAACGGCAGCGCCGGTGATCCTTCAGCAATCCTTCCATCTCCTTGACGGCAGCCGCGAGTCCTTCGATAAAGCGATCGAGGTCGTCCCGCTCATAGGCGCCGCCAAACAGCTTCTTCATGTAACGGTGCTTGGCCAGGAGCGTGTCGAGGGCTTCAAGCCACATCCTCATCTGGTCCGGCATCGCCATCAACCGCAGGGTATGACCGGTCGGCGCCGTATCCATGATAATGGCGTCATAGGCCCCTTCCTTGACCCAGCGACTGATCTCCAGAAACCCCATCATCTCATCCATGCCGGGCAGGGAAAGCTCAAGAAACCGATCGATGTCCTCCGTATCGAGAAAGGTCCCCCGCGCGGCGATCTTCACCAGCCGCTGCCGATTCTTCTCCTTGAAGTCCTGCAGGCAGGCCTGGGAATCCAGTTCGACCACCTTCAGGTTCGCCGGCGGCTCGGCCCCGGCAAAACTGTCCAGGAGGGAATGGGCCGGATCGGTGGAAACCAAGAGAACGCGGCGGTCGGGATGCCGACTGGCGACGTCCAGCGCGGTCGCCGCGGCGGCGGTGGTCTTGCCCACGCCGCCCTTGCCGCCGAAGAGCAGAAGCTGCCAGCCCACCGCGGGTAGAAAACCCGGAGCTTCCCGGTGGTCTTTCATACCTCTGCCCGTCCTTTGACTATCGAGGCGCTTGCAGAACCCCGAGGCCGACGTCGCCATCCGCCTGGAGCCGACGGTCCGCACCGGTGCAGCCGGGGCTTCCGCCCGCCGTGCCGGGGGACACTGCGATCCGCCGCGGCGGACCCGCAACAAGCGTGGCATCACGGGCTCCAGGGGACACAGGCGCGACCCTGGCGAAAGTCTGCGGGGTTCTGCAAGAGCCCTTATCACCCGGCCGCCCCCTTCCCAGGGACCGCCCGTGGCCTATTCTTCCGCTTCGCTGTCGTCCTGCGCTTTCAAAGCGTCCAGGCGATCCAGCAGCGCTTTCTCCGCGGCGTCGAATTCCGCCTCGGTCATCTGCCCCGTCTCCAGCATCATGTACAGTTCGCTAAGCTTCGCGGTGATGGCTTCCCCTTCACCCGCTCGGTCCGCAGCCGCGGCCTGGTGGATCTCACGAAAAATCCAGACCAGACTACGGATGGGGAAGAAGATGACATCGTCTACCAGGAACATTTCCGCTTGACTTTCCTTCTGGAGACGATGCCCGACCTCTACGCAGGCTCTGGCAGTACACCTGACGGCCGCGACGCGGCACCCGCGCCCGGCGCCGCACAGCCGCACCCGCAGGGTTGCAGTCAGCAGCGGTATCTATCTCGCTCTCCGAAATCCGCCGACTACAACACATGCGAGCTTCTGCAGAGCCTTCACAAGACCAGGTCGACATCCACAAAGTTGTGGGGCGCCCAGGGCCCGTTAAAATCGAAGGTGAAATTGTTATCGAACTCCTGTGCCGCGGCGCAGACGGCGGTCTCGAAATCCTTCTCGACGCTCTGCCGTCCCACCAGGCAGGCCAGATTCATCACTTCTTTTTCGCTGCGTGGCGGATTCGCCTTGATCTCGAGAGAGCAGCAAGCCAAACTCTTCTCAACCTTCGCCGTGAGCTCCTCGCGGTCCCCCTGAAGATAGCGGTCAAAGAGTCTGCCGAGTTCCATCTTATCTTCTTGACTGGGCGCCCGGGGCCCGCCGATGAGCTCGTCACGCGCCACGCGCAGATCGGGATGAGTGTTGACGAAGTACTCGAAGATATTGGGGACGTCCCAAGAGACCCGCACGCCCATCTCCACTTTGCCATGGACACGCTGGGTTTGCTTGACAAAGGCCTTGCGGTTAAGCGAAAGGATCCGCCGGATATCCTTGACGCCGGCCGCAATGACGCCGAAACTGATGGGCAGGGGCGCTTCGTCCTGCATCAGCCGTTTGAGCACCGCCTGGTGCGCCGCGATATGGCGACGCTCCGGACGGATCTTACCCAGACTGAAATCGCTCACCACGGCGGCGACGTGATTATCCGAGATCAGGTAAACCCGCTTCCCGTCAATGCCAATTTCGCCGTAGTCGCGCTCGTCTTTTGCCGCCTGGACGACCGCGTATAGGTACTTCCCCGCGCTCGCTGTGGTGCCAGCCATATCGCCGTCTCCCTGTTGCTTCAGGCCTCTGACCTGCTTTTCCCTTCCGCGGCGTCGCGGCTGGTCCGCTCCATGACTTTCACCGACTTGAGACGTGCTTCACTCAGCTTGACCTCAAGGATGGCGCCGCAGGCATAGCACTTGACGGCGCCCTCGTAATCACCATAGGTCTCATCTTCAAGGTTGATGCTATGGCCGCAGGATAAACAGTTGACTTTCATGCGTACGTCTCCTTGGTGAAGCTGCTCCGCGCCTGCTGCGCCGTCCATTGCCGCACTAGCCAGGCAAGACGGAGCCGCCGGTTTACTAGGTCTAGCCGTGCCTGATAGACGCGCCGCATCTCCCCGTGGACCCTGGAGAAACCGGTCTGGGTCCGGCAGGCCTGAGCGCCCTTGCGGTTGCGGTTCGTGGCGATGTGATGCGAATCGTAGATGGTTAGCATCGCGGCCCCCTTGCTTAGTATCTGATCTTGAACGGCCCCGTGCTTGAGCGTGGCGCCGCCGACGGCACCGCCGCACGCCCCCCACCCGTCGCCGTCCGGGGCTGGCTTGGCTGTGGGATGCCCTGCGCTGCCATGCTCTGGAGTGTCTGCTGCTTTTCCACCTCGATCTCCTGGAAGCGCTGCTCGATCATCTGCAGCTTTTCCAGGGCACTCGTCTTCTCCTTGCCGCGGCGGTACTTCTCCATCTCCAGAACGCTAAGCTTCATGTAGGCTTTGTAGGTGATCGCATTCGCATCCACACGGCCCGACATGGTCCGGATGTTCTGGACGCCCCGCAAGACTCTCTTGGTGGGTGGCATGGGTTACCTCTCTGTTGCCCGGGCGGGTTTGCTGGTACCACAGACTCTGCGAATCACCTCTTCCACCTTCTCCTGCATCACCGGCTGGCCGCCATGGGTGACCTTGGCGGTATCGGTGGCGAGGACATCACGGCAAACGTACTGGAAGAATTCGTCATCGGCACGGGCGCGGCGCTTCTGGGCAGAAAGAATGCGGCCGATGGCAATTCCGGCGCGGATGGTTGGACGGTGGTTGTTCACCCCGAAGGTCCGCAATTCCCGCACCATATCCACGATCCGCTCGGAGTCCTCCTGGGGGAGTCCGGATTTCTTCTTGACGATCATGATTTCCGTTTCCCGGTCGTAGTGCTCCAGGTGGATGGTGATCAGGCGGTCCATCAGGGCGTCCTGGGTCTTGTGAACCCCCGCGTATTCCTCGGGATTGGAGGTGAGGATAGCGCGGAATTCCGGATGCACGGCCAGGTAGCCCTCCCCGGACTGGCGCAGTTTCGGGAGGTTCAATATCCCCTCGGAAAGCACGCTCAACAGAGCATTGTTCGCCTCTGGCCGGGAGCGGTTGAACTCGTCATAGATGAACGTCTCCCCCTCCTGGCAGGCCGTGGTGAGCCGGTCGTCCACCCAGAAGTTGCGCGTTTCCTCTTCGGTCTTGAGGACGGAGTGGATGAAGTTATCAACCACCTTATGCTTGCGGAAACCACCGTCCCGGCCGACCAGATCGGAACTGCCGAATTCATCATCCCCGTGGACCAGGGTGACCGGCCGCCCGAGCTTGGAGGCGACGTGAAAGGCGAGCGTCGTCTTGCCCGTTCCCGCTACGCCGCAGAAATGGACGGGGTAACCGGCAAGCAGGTAGGCCATGGCGCGGCGCGTGACCTGCTCCACATAGGGAGACGAAACAAACGTGGCGCTGGCCTCGGGCAGGACACTGTCCTCGCTGGCCGCCGGGGCGCGCTCCCGCGCCCTGGGAGTGGCTCGCGTGGTATCTCGACTCATGAACAACGTTCTCCTTGTTGTGCGTTCCCAGGTTCTCCGGGTCCAGCTCCACCGCCCGCGGTTTGCGGACGGGGTGGCGGATGATTACCGTCAGTGTCCGTCGCGAGTCCCGCGCCCGCCTTGCCCCTGACTGCAGCCGTCACACAGCCGCGTCCATGGCATCTCAGACAGGCCATGGCGGAGGCCGAGGCGTCGTCGCCTGTACCATAGCACGCGGGACATGAGATGATGGGGAGCGCGGGCCGGGAAACGGAACCCTTACCGCCGCAGGTCGTGCAGGTAAGGGTCTTGGTGGCCCCAGTGCCCCGGCAATGGGCGCAGGGAATCCGGGGCGCACGAACCTGCACTTTACCGCTGCCGCCGCAGACACAGCAGATAGATCGAGACGACATGATAGCGAAAGGGTCGACGCCCTTGCCGCGACAGAAGGCGCAGGGCACCTCCTCGCTAACTGCCGCATCGTCGGGGGAGTGATATCGCGTCATGGGACCGTCCTACTTTACGCCGCGTTTTGCCTTGCCAGACTTTGCCCGCGAGCGCGGCTTCTTCTCCTTGGGCGCCGCAGCTCCAGCCTCGACCGTCTTGGCCTTGGGAGGCTCCACCTTGGCCACCGCTGGGGGCTCGAACACTTTGGCCTTCGGCAGGTCTGCGGCGGGTGCGGCAGAGGCGGGTGCCGCGACCGTCTTGGCCTTCTGGGCCGCGACCGGGGACGCCACCGGCTTCGGCCAGGGGGCGACAACCGGCCAGGCGGAGACCTTGGGCCGGGGTGCCGCGACCGGCGGTTCAACCGCCTTGGCTTTGGGGGGCACCACCTGGGCCACGACCGGGGGCACGAAGGCTTTCGGCGGGGGCACCACTACCGGCGGTTCAACCGCCTTGGCTTTGGGGGGCTCCACTTTGGCCGCAACCGGGGGCACCACCACCGGCGGTTCAACCGCCTTGGCTTTGGGGCGCTCCACTTTGGCCGCAACCGGGGCCGCAACTGCCTTGACCTTTGGCAGGACCACCTTGGGAGCGACGGGAGCAGGAGCTTTAGCGGCCTGGACCGGAGGCGCCGGTTTGCGCAAGCCCGTCACTTGCTTCCTGATGCTCAGGATGAGGGCCTGGCGTTCTTCCCGTGCCTTCTGGGCCTTGTCTCTCAGTGCCTTAGAGAAATCCTTCAACATGGAATCCACATCGGATTTCATGTTGGTGAGGAAAACATTCCGTTCCTCGCGGTTTTTTTTCTCTGTATCAGCCAGATTACTCATGGTGATTGCTCCCTGCAACTGCTCCCGGATGCCACGAGTCCTAAACGAAGCGGGGGCGCGAACGCCCCCGCCCCCCAGTGGACTACTTCCTCTGGTCTCCGGCTCAGGCCGGGGTGGCGGCGTTGGCCGTCAGACCGATGGCCTCGGCGTACTTCAGGTAGGTCTCGACGGACGCGATCACAACGCGTGCTTCGACCGAGAGCAGCTCGATGCCGACCAGGGACACCTTCACCCAGGCGTCGATCACAATACCCTTGTCCAGGATGCGGTCGACGACTTCGGCGAGGCTCGACGAATCGGTTGACTTCTGTACTTTCGCCATGACCATTGTCTCCTTTGCGATTTCGGTTTCTGTGCGATCCTAAGCAGCGGGGGCTGGTGGTGCCCCCGCCGCCCAGGGACTACTCCGCGAGGGCTCTGGCTCAGGCCGGGGTGGCGGCGTTGGCCGTCAGACCGATCGCCTCGGCGTACTTCAGGTAGGTCTCGACGGACGCGATCACAACGCGTGCTTCGACCGAGAGCAGCTCGATGCCGACCAGGGACACCTTCACCCAGGCGTCGATCACAATACCCTTGTCAAGGATGCGGTCGACCACCTCGGCGAGGCTCGATGAATCCGTTGACTTCTGTACTTTCGCCATTGCCATCTCCTCTGGTGCTTGCTGGTTTACCGACTCGCTTCATTCGACCTGGCACGCATGCCGAAACAGGTATAAGCAAGTAGCGTGCCAAGTGGTGGTCGGGAAGGGCCGGGGCGGGCGCCGGTGAGTTCCGTGGGGGCTTCTGTTTCGATCGTCTCCGCGTCCGGCGAGCAAGACGGGTCACTTGACTCTTGGGGGAGACTTCCGGCGGGACGTGTCGCGAATGCCAGACGCCGCGGAGCGCTGAAAGCGCGGCCATTCCTCAGCCCAGGGCAGCGCCCTGGGAATGGAATCCCA
>CAILKC010000142.1 GCA_903834675.1 uncultured Victivallales bacterium
CCCCGGCTGGTGCCGGACATGACCGCCAGAGAACTCCGGTGACGCGGCAGGGGATTCTGCCCTTCGTCATGGGGCATTGGGCATTCGACCTTCCGCGGTTCTCATACCAGCAAACCCCTACGGAGCTGACTTGCGCCCGGGGGGGAAGCCAGGGCCTCCAGGAAAGAGACCCCACGGGGATCTGGCAGGCGTCTGCCCTGGGCCCGCTTGCCTCCCTGGAGCCCGCGATGCCCAGCCCGTTGCGGGCGGGTTGGCGGTATCCGCTGTCGGCAAGACCCCCGGAACGGCGGAAGCCCCGGCAGTGCCGAGGCGGACCGTCGGCTCCACTACCACCCGGACAAAGCCCTGGGGGGAAGCCCAGGGCCGCCAGGGACATTTCCGTCCGGCAGGGCGGTAGTCATTTGCGCCCGCCGACGCTAGTATATGCGCAGGCAGAGATGCTGCGTGCGCCCCGTACCGAACCGAGGTCAACCCGAAGGGACGCCCGACAGTGGCCGTGAAGACAGGCTCATGAGATCGGCGGTTATCTAGCGCTATGAGACGTCCGACCCGTCAAAACAAAGGGAAGCCCGGCCTGCGGGAGGCGGTTCGCCGCTGGTCGGTGCGGGCGGTATTCTGGGCCGTTCTCGGGCTGGCTGTGGCAGGCCTGTTGACGGGACTTCTGTTCGGTCTGCATCACCTGCTGGTTTCCGGCAATCCGTACTTTGTTCTGCGCCGCATCTCGCTGCAAGGCAACCGTTCGCTGACGGAGAATGCGGTGCGTGCCCGCCTCGAAGGGGCCGGCGCGGTGGTCGGCGTCTCGAACCTTATGACGTTGCGCGTGCGGCGCCTGCGCGAGGCGCTCGAACGCGATCCGCTGATCGCCCGAGCTGAGTTGATGCGGCGCGTTCCCGACCTGCTCGAGGTGTCCGTGGTGGAGCGTGTGCCCATCGCCGTGGTCAGGAGTCGGCCACTCTACTTCATCGACGGCGAGGGCGTCGTGCTGCCCTGGCGAGACATCTCGAAGGAACGGCTGTTGCCGGCGATCACTGCCGTGCGCAACGCCGCCAAATTGACGGCCGGGGAGTTGGCCCAGGACGAGGCCCTCCGCGGCGCTGTCCGCTTCCTACGCCTGCTGGCGCGCCGGGCGGACGGCGTGTCCTATGACGTCGAGGTCATTCAACTGGACTACCAGCTCCCCAGTCTCCAGGTTCACCTGCGAGCCCGCAGCACCTTCACCGCGGGCGCCATCGTGGTCGTGCCGGTTCAGGGGATGGAGGAGGCGCTGGACCGCCTGCGTGACATCCACCGCATCCGCACCGCCTCCGGCAAGGCCACCACCTTCGTGGACGTGACCTACAGCCGGAACGTCCCGGTCCGACCGTAGCCCTCTCTCGCACCGGTGGTTAGGGGTTGTTACGGTGAGCCCGGGGCGCCCTTGCCGCCGCCACGGGGGATACCGCGAACCTGCCCGGAACGGGCTTGGCATCGCGGGCTCCAGGGAGGCCAGCGGGGTCATGGCAGACGCCTGCCAGATCTAGCGGGGGTCTCTTTCTTGAAACCGCCCTGGGCGCGGTGTCGGTTCAGTTGAACTCGCTTCGCGCGAACCTACAGTGTGCCTTGGCGTCCAACAACCGGGAGAGCCTGTCCATGGAGCAACTCATCGAAAGGGCCGCGGTGCTGATCGAGGCTCTTCCGTACATTCAGAAATTCCGCAACAGCGTGGTGCTGGTGAAATTTGGCGGCAGCGCCATGGAAGACCCGGCCATCACCCGCAGCGTCATTCGGGATGTCGTCTTCATGGAATGCGCGGGCATGAAGCCGATCATTGTCCATGGTGGCGGCAAGGCGATCAGCGCCCAGCTCAAGGCCGAAGGTGTTCCGACGCGCTTTGTGAACGGCCTGCGCTACACCTGCGACAAGACCCTTGGCGTGGTGGACCGCGTTCTGCATCAGCAGATCAACGCCGACCTGGTGCGCGTGATGGCCGAACTCAGTGGCACTCCCTGTGCGGTCTCTGGCAAGAACGTCCTGCGTGCCGAGCGCGAGAGCACCATCGATCCGACGACCGGTGCGCCGGTCGACCTTGGGCTGGTGGGCCGGGTTGTCAATGTCGATACCGAGCAACTGCGCTGGATTATCGGCCGCGGCGAAGTGCCGGTCGTCACCCCGCTCGGCAGCGACATGAACGGCCTGGTGTACAACGTCAATGCCGACATGGCCGCCTGCGTGGTGGCGGCTCAGATGAAGGTCGACAAGCTCGTCTTCCTCAGCGATGTGCCCGGCGTTCTGCGCGACCCGAATGACGAGACGACCCTGATCAGCACCATCCGCCGCAGTGAGGTTGAGACGCTCATTCGCGACGGCGTGCTGAGCGGTGGTATGGTGCCCAAAGTCCGCAGCGCCGCGGTGGCGATCGACGCGGGAGTCTCAAAAGTCCACATGATCGATGGGCGCGTCCGGCACTCGCTGCTGCTGGAGATGTTCACCGATCGTGGCGTCGGCACCCAGATCGTCGCGGACTGAAATCCTGAACCCAACCCGGAGGAGTCCTCATGAACCCACTGACCAACACCCCGGATGTCACGCTCGCCCTCGTCGGGGTCTCACGGGATTGCTTCCCGGTGGCCCTTACCGCCAGGCGCCTTGACGCTCTGGCGGCCGCCCTTGGCGCCACCAAGATCGACGTCTACCGCTGCGAAACCATCATCGAGAAGGAAGCCGATACGCTGGCCGCCCTCGACGAGGCGGCGGCCAAGGGCTGCAATGCCGCCGTCATCTACCTGGGCAACTTCGGGCCCGAGGGGCCAACCACCCTGTTTGCCCAGCAGTTCTGGGGTCCGGTCATGGTTTGCGCCGCCGCGGAAGAGAACAAGAGCGGGCTCGCCAGCGACCGAGGCGATGCCCTCTGCGGTCTGCTGAACTGCTCCTACAACCTCGGGCTGCGCCAGGTCTCGGCCTACATTCCGCAGCATCCCGTCGGCCTGCCGGACCAGCTCGCCCCCAAGATTGTCGACTTCACCCATATCGCCCGCGTGCTCATCGGCCTGTCCAACCTTAAGGTGTTCGCCTTCGGCCCCCGGCCCCAGGATTTTCTCGCCTGCAACGCCCCGGTCAAACCGCTCTATGACCTCGGCATCGAGGTCATGGAGAACAGTGAACTCGACCTTTACCAGCTCTACAAGAAGGCGGCGCGCAAGCGCAAAGACATCGCCGCGGTGGCGGCCGACATGGGCCGCGAACTCGGGCCGAACTGCACCTACCCCGACCTCCTTCCTCGCCTGGCCCAGCTCGAGGTCGCGCTGCTCGACTTCATGGAGAACAACCTCGGCGCCAGCTCCTATGCGGTCTTTGCCGACAAGTGCTGGCCGGCGTTCGAAGAGGCGTTCGGCTTCTGTCCCTGCTACGTCAACAGTCGCCTGGCCGGGCGCGGCATCCCGGTCGCCTGCGAAGTCGATATGTACGGCGCGGTCAGCGAGTACATGTGCCAACTCGCTTCGCTCCAGCCCGCCACGCTGCTGGACATCAACAACAGCGTCCCGGCCGACATCCTGCCCCGCCGGGCCGACCTGAAGGGCGCCGCCGCCGCGGACCTCTTCATGGGCTTCCACTGCGGCAATACCTGCTCCGCCTGCATGAAGGACTGCACTCTCAAGTACCAACTCATCATGAACCGGCTGATGGAAGGCGGCAAGACGCCTGACATCACCCGCGGTACCCTCGAAGGCCAGCTGCGGCCAGGTCCCACGACGCTGTTCCGGCTGCAGTCGACCCCTGACTGCAAACTGCGCAGTTACATCGCCGAGGGCGAAATCCTCGATCTGGATCCGTGTTCCTTCGGCGGCATCGGGGTGATGGCCATTCCGCATTTTGCCCGTTTCTACCGGCACATCCTGGTGGGCCGCAACTTCCCGCACCACGGCGCCTTCGCCTTCGCCAAAGTCGGCAAACTGCTCTACGAAGCGGTCAAGCTCCTCGGCGTCGATGACATCGGCACCCCGCTGCCGCCGCCGCTGCTCTACGACGGTGAGAATCCCTTCGAGCCCTGACCCCTGACCCCTGAACTCTATGCTTACCCTCGAGACTACGCGCCTGGTGCTTCCGACCTACCACCGGGGGCCGGATGCGCCCTTTGCGCCGCTGTCCTTCAGTGGCCAGGTTCAGGGACGCCGAACGGCCTTCCCCTACCATGCCCAGGACGATATCGACATCGCCACCATGGTGCGTGACGGGCGCTGCGAACACACGGTTGTGCGCCTGAGCAACGGCATTCTGGAAGCCCTCATCCTTCCCGGGCTGAACGGCCGGATGTACTCCCTGCGCGACCTGCGTAGCGGCCGTGAACTCTTCTACCGCAACCAGGTGGTGAAACCCGCGCTGGTGGCCCTGCGCGGCGCCTGGCTCAGCGGCGGCATCGAGTTCAACTTCCCCACCCTCGGTCACACCGTCAGCACCGTCTCCCCGGTCTTCTGCCGTACGGAGCAGACCGAGCATGAGGTAGCCGTGATCGTGGGCGACATCGACCGTTCGACCCGGCAGCGCTGGCAGGTACGCCTGTCGCTGCGGGAAGGCCGCGCCGCGCTCGACGTCGAACTCTTGTTCAGCAATCCGAACCCTCATCGTGAGCGCCTGTACTACTGGGAGAACGCGGCCGTGCCGGCCGCCGCCGACCTGCGCTTCGTCTGCCGCTGCGACTGGACCGTCGGCAGCACCTCCCTGCCTTTCCCGCAGCGCGACGGGGTCGACCGCTCCCTGCACGTGACCAATCCAACCCCCCTGGACCACTTCGGCTACCGCTCCCACGCCGACTTCTTCGGGGCCTACTACCTGGACCACCGCCGCGGCACCTACCATGTGGCGCCGCGCTTCAGCCTCCCCGGCCAGAAGTACTTCACCTGGGGCATCCGCGAGGACAACCGCATCTGGGAGCACTACCTCACCGATCACGACGGTCAGTACGTCGAGATTCAGGCCGGGGTGCTGGAGTCGCAGTGGTTCTCGGACTGGCTCCAACCGCAGGAAACCCTCCGTGCCGGCGGCAGTTGGTTCGGCACCGAGGACATGGGTGAGTTGACCTGGGCCTCGTCGCATCTCGCGGTGGCCGCCGCCGCCGCCCCTGATGGTCTCAGCCTTGAGGTCTACGCCATCGACGTCACCGGCGACCTCGATATCACCCTTGCCCATGCCGGGGGCACGACTCACAGACGCCTGGCGGTGACGCCGGGCAGCGTCGGCCGCGCTGATTTCCCGGATGCCTCACCCGGCGTGGTCGACATCCATGATAGCGTCGGCCGACTGTTGCTGCGCCAGCGCTGGCACGGTCCCGACGCGGGCAGCCTCGATCCGGCCCGGGAGCGCACCGCGCCGACCCAGTGGAGCATGCGGGCCCGCAGCCAGTCGGCGGTCGGCAAGGCCACGGTCGCGCTGCAGTATCACCGTTGGCATGAAGCTCAAACCATTCTCAGCCAGGATATCCCGGCTGAATTCACCCTCGACCGCGCGCTGCTGCAAGCGGAGCGCTTTCTCAAGATCGGCCAGGCCGATGAGGCTCTGCGGACCGCGCGCCTGGCCCTCGAGACGTTTCCGGCCGAAACGCGGCTGCACGCTCTGGCCGCCGCCGCCGCGCTGCGTCGGCTGCACGAAACGGGTCAGGCGCTGCACTACAGCGCGGCCTGGGACCATCTCCTGGCGGCGCGCCGCGATCCGGGGATGGCGCCGGCGATGCTGCGTCTGCTTGCCGAGGCCGAAATCGCGGCCGGTCATCTGCCCGACGCGGCCTGTCTCCTGGCCAGTTTCCTCGAAACCTGCCCTGCCGCCATCGAGGCGCGGATCTTGCTGGCGGCCCTGCATCGGCACTGCGGCGATCCCGCCGCGGCCCGCGCTGCCCTCGTCGGCCCGCCGACCCCGTTCACGTTTTACCTGACCCTCGAAGGCTGGCTCCAAGCCAACCCGGAGGCCCCGGCCCTGTGTCTCCCTGAGCTGCCCCCAGAGCGGCCCTGGGGCCCCATCTATCGCACCGAACTTCTGCTCGAAGCCGTCCTGCTCTACTGGCGCGCTGGCTTCCACCCCGACGTGCTGCGACTTCTCGACCGTCTTGAAACGGACCATCCCCCGCTTGCCCAGCACCCCTGTGCCTCCCTGCTGCGGATGGACGCCTGGGCCCACGCTGGCGACGAGGTCTCCGCCCGGTCCTACGCGGCCCAGGCGGCCCAGTGCCCGGTGGAATGGGTCGTCCCGGCGCGCTGGGAGATGACCCTGCTGCTCGAGCGCGCCTCTGGCCGCCTTGCCGAGCGCAGCCAGGGCTGCCTGCCTTATCTGCGCGCCATTGCCGCGGCGGAGTCCGACGAGGTTCCTGCAGCCCTTGAGCTCTTCTCCCAGGTCGCCTCTTCGGGGCAGACTGCCCTGCGCGCCTTGGCTTCCAAGGCCTTGGCTGACTGGGCAGACTCCGGGGCCGATCGCAAGGCCGAAGCCGTAACCCATCTCGAAACCGCCCTCGCCGCCTGGCCTGGCGACCGGCGGTTGCTGCTCCATCTCGATGACTGCCTCCGCGCGTTGCACGACACCGACCGGCGTGCCGGACTGTGGCAGGCCGCGCCGGCCGCACTCTGTCGGCGCGGCGATGTGGTCTTCGCCCTGGCTCGTCTCGATCTCGACTGCGCTCGACCCGAGGCCACCATCGAGCGCCTGCGGCACACCGAATTCAGCGTCTTCGAGGGTGGCACCGCGGTTCGTCGGCTGTATGTCGATGCCCTGTTGGTAGCCGCCGTCGACGCCTTCCGCGCTGGCCATGGCGACCAGGCCCGGCAATGCTGCCAGCAGGTTTTTGAGTACCCCGAGAACCTGGGCGCGGCCGCCTGGCTGGGCGAACACAGCCGCCTGGCGCGCTACCTGCTCGGGCGCTTTGCCGAACTCGATGGCCAGCCGGACGAGGCGAAGACCTGGTGGAAAGACGTGCTTAGCCGTGCGGGCGCCGGGGTGACCTACACGGTCGGCGGCGAAGGCGCCAACAAGGTCGGCCGGATGGATGAGCATGTGGCTCTCATCCTGGCCGACCGTCGGCTCAATGGCACCCGCCACGCCGAGCCGCCGCCGGAGGCCGCGCTGCCCGAGCGTGCCGAGGCTACCGCGCGCCGACTGAGCGAAGCCCTGGCTGCAGGCTCTCCCCAGATGGCCGGTCTGGCGGACGCCGCCCAGCTGCGCTTCCCCTGTGAGCCGCTGCTGCGCCTCCTGGCCCAGCTCGCCCGGCTGGAGGCCATGCCGACCCCCGGTGCCTGAGATGCACTACCTGTCCCCGGTCGGCATCGCCCCGAACTCCTGCGCCGCCTGGACCATGGCGATGAGGTTCTCCGGCTTGCAGCTTGAGTGGATGCTGTTGCTGGAGGAGAGCAGGTAGCCGCCGCCCGGCGCGGCGTCTGCCAGGCACTGGCGCACGGCCTCGCGCACCTGTGCCGGCGTGCCGAAGGGCAGCAGGTGGCCGCAGTCGATATTGCCGATCAGCGCCAGCCGGTCACCGACCCGCGCCTTGGTGGTCTTGAGGTCCATGCCGGCGATGGGCTCGATCGGGTTTAGCCCGTCGGCACCGGAGCGCGCGATGGATTCGAGAATGGGGTACAGGTTCCCATCGCTGTGTTTGATCGCCAGGGCGCCCTCTTCGTGGATCACCTCCACCATCCGCTTCAGCCGGGGCTGGATCAGGGCGTCGAAGATCGCCGGACTCATCATGGGCCCCTGGTTCGAGGCGTAGTCATCGCCCAGGACAATGACCTCGGCGCCAGCCCGGATCGCCCGCCGCGCCAGGGCTATGTTCGCCTCCAGGACAAGATCCATCAACGCGGCCGCGAAGTCGGGCTCGGCGAGCAGGTCCATGAGCAGGTTTTCGATGCCGCGCAGGTAGGCCGACCACATGAAAGCGGCACGCTGGTGGAAGAGGATGGCGCGCCTGCCCTTGTAGCGCCGAACGAGGTCAGGCAGAAGGCCCAGGCGCTGGGGCGCGGCGGGATCCGGCGGCGTGTAGCGGCGCAGGTCGTCCCAGGTTGAGATAGGGCCTTTGACCGGGTGATGGATCAGTTCCGGGCCGCGCTGATAGAGGACGCCCCATTCGTCGATCCACTCATCTTCGCCGTGCTGTTCGACCGGGTCGAAGCGGGCGCCGCAGGCCACGGCGTCCATGCCGAGCTGGTCCATGCAATCGGCGGGGTCGAGGCAGCCGGGCACGGCCACTGCCGCCACCCGGGGATCGATCAGGAACTCGACCACGGGTACCCGGTCCACCGGCTGCCGCCGGATGGCCGCCAAGACGCGCTCTCGTGAGGTCATCGTTGCATCCTTTCCCGTTCTGCGCTATTCCCCGGTCACGCATTGGTCTGCCAGAAGCGCCCGGATGTCGCCCTCGGTGAGGGCTGCGGCGTAGATACGAAGGTCATCCAGGCGTCCGTTGAAGAAGGCGGGAGCGGGTTCATGTTCGCGGCGCCCGACCCGCAAGGGCTTGTCGTTGCTGAGGTCGCCCAGGCTCGACAGGTCATGCGGTCCGCCGCTGGGTTTACCGTTCACATAACTGAAGCCCTGGCCGCCCTGGCGCACGAACGCGATGTGGGTCCATTGCCTGGGCTCGAGGCTGTTGGGGGCGGTGCTCCAGTAGCGATTCGTGGCCCGGAAGGCGATGTTGTTGGCGCCCGTCGGCCACTCCCAGCCCCAGGACCACTCGCGGGCCAGGGTGAAGCCATTGCCCTTTGCCAGCACGATGGCGGGTCCGGAGGTGGCCTTCCAGATCCAGGCGGCGAGGGTGAAGTCGCCCGCGCCGAGGTCGATGCCGTCAGGGCCGCGGATCCAGCCGGTCAGGCCATCGAGTTCCAGCGCTCCGCAGACCCTGCCGTCGTCGGGGCGCCAGGCGCTTTCTCCCTCGAGTCGGCCGTGGTTGCCGTTGCCGCTGGAATCCAGCGCCTGCTCCCCGCTGACCTCGTCCAGAGCGTAGTGAATCAGCATGGGTTGCGCCTCAATAGGGAGACGCTGGGCCCCCGCCATGCCATTGGGGGTGGCGGCGCGGTCCAGGATGCCTTGCACCGTGATCGTGTGTGCCTCAGTGCCGGGGAGAGCGGTGGTCAAGGTCAGGAGTACCGTGTCGGGGCTGCCATCCAGGCACTGCGCCTGCTGCACCTCGCCGGTGGGTTCGATGGAGTAGGATTCGCGGGCCTCTGAACTCGCCTTGGCGACGGGCTTGGAGAAGCGCACGGCCACGAGTTTCAGGGAGTTGCCAAGACGGGCCGAGACGACGGTCGGCGGGGTCGTGTCCGGCAGTGTGGTGACGGCGATTTCGGCGCTGGAGGCGCCGCGCGGACCGACCGG
>CAILKC010000143.1 GCA_903834675.1 uncultured Victivallales bacterium
ACCGCCGCGAAACTGTAGCGATGGGATGGCGGATCGAGATTGAAATCGGGATCGAATCGACGGGGGGACTCGGCCACTCGTCTCTCGACCCACCACGGCGGGAAGGCCCTCGACCCTCTGCGGTTCTCAGACAAGCGAACCCCTACGGAGCTGACTTGCGCCCATCAGGGTAGGGGCGCGGCTGACCCTCGCGGTCGCGGTACACGGCCGTTCCGTCCGGCAGGGCGCCACAGCGCCGCGGCGGCTCCAGGCGCACCTTGCCGCCGCCAGCGGGCAGATCGAAGGCGAAGGCGGGTACGGCGAGTCCAGACACCGAGCGCTCCAGTTCCGCCAGCAGTTCCAGCCCGCGTTCGACCCCGGTGCGGAAGTGCAGGGTTCCTGCCACCGGATCCCCGTGGAACAGATAGTAGGGTTTGACCCGTTGCCGCAACAGCCCCGTGCATAGAGCCGCCAAGGTCGGCGCGTCGTCATTGACCCCGCGCAGAAGCACGGTCTGGTTGACCACGGGGATGCCGGCGCGCAAGAGATTGCCCACCGCCAGCGCGGTCTCCGGAGTCAGCTCGCGCGGATGGTTGAACTGCGTCGCCAGCCACACCGGTGGCGCCGCGCCCAGTTGCGCGCAGAACTCCGGGGTCAGGCGTTGCGGCAGCACCACCGGCAGGCGCGAGCCGAGGCGCACGATCTCGAGGTGCGGCAGCGCTTGCAGCGCGGCCAGGAGCCCGAACAACGTCTCCTCGGGCAGCAGGAGCGGGTCGCCGCCGCTGATCAGGACCTCGCGGATGCCGGTATGCTCACGGAGGTAGGCCAAGGCCTGAGTGAAGTCAGTCGGCGGGGCTTCCTCCGGCGCTCCGGGCTGCCAGGCACGCTTGCGCATGCAATGCCGACACAGCACGGCGCAGTGGTGGGTGGCGAGCAGCAAGGCGCGGTCGGGGTAGCGGTGGATCAGTCCGGGCACGGGCGAGTCGCGTCTCTCGGCCAACGGATCGGGCGAGCCCGCCCCGTTCACTGCCAGTTCGCGCGGGTCCGGGAGCACCTGGCGGATGATCGGGTCGTCCGCGGCAGCGCGGTCTGCCAGCGCCAGGTAGTAGGGCGTTGCCAGGACGGGATAGCGAAGCGCCGTCCGGCGCACCGCGGCGCTGGCCTCCGGGGTGAGGCCAAGCCAGTGGCTCAGAACCTCGGGATCGCGGACCGCATGCCGAAGCTGCCAGCGCCAGTCGGCCCAGCCGGGATCCTGCTTCCATGTATCGAAAGGTTCCATCTGTAGCGTCGCGTGTTCCGTGGAATTCGCACCAAGACGGTAATATAGTACGTGCCTTTCGCGCCTGAGTTCTGGTTGAGAGTGTTTCTGACGGTCCCGGCGGGCGTTGGTGCTCGCGGTCCGAGCCAGAAAAACACCAAACGTATGGGTACGACTGTGGACAAGACGATTGTGCCGCTGACTGTTGTACGGACGGATGTGGAGCCCTGCCGCGTGAAGCTGGACATCGAGGTGCCGGTGGAGCGTGTCAAGAAGGCGTACGAGGACACCGTCAAGGCCTTCAACCAGCAGGGCCGCGTGGCCGGCTTTCGACCCGGTAAGGTGCCGCGACCCATTCTGCTGCGGCAGTACGGTACCCAGATCGAGTTGGAGTGTCGCCGCGAGCTGATTCGTACCGGCCTGCGGGAAGTCATGGAGAAAGAACCGGTCGAGCCGGAGACGACGCCGCGCATCGAGGACGAGGACAAGCTGACCGTCAGCCCCGATCAGTCCTTCGTGTTCAGCCTGTCTTTCGATGTGCCGCCGACCTTCGCCTTGCCGGCCTACAAGGGCATCCGGGTGTCGCGCCAAGTCAGCGCGGTCGGCGAGGCCCAGGTGGACGAGGTCATCAACGGCTGGCTGCAGCGGCGCGCCGCGTTCGAGAAGGTAGACCGCGCCTCTCAGGCGGGCGATCTGCTCAAGATCAGCTATGAGGGTACACTAAGCGAGGTCGTGGAGTTGCCGGAGGCCTCGCGCTTCTACCTCAAGGCGCACGAGACCTGGTTGGCGCTGCGCGAACCAGAGTTGATTCCCGGCACGCTGCAGGGCCTGTTGGGCCTGGCGGCGGGTCAGACGCGGGAACTCGACACGGCCTTCCCTGAGGCTTTTAGCGACAAGATTCTGGCCGGCAAGAAGGTGCATTACTCCTTCTCGGTCGTCGAAGTGCATGGTTCGCACGTGCCCGAGCTGACCGAAGATCTGGCCAAGGCCGCCGGCGCCGAGTCGATGCAGCAGATGCGCGAACGGGTGCGCGACAACCTCAAAGCGCAACAGACCCACGCCGAAGATCAGTCGGTGCGCCAGCAGATCCTGACGGCTCTTCTGGCCGGCATGGACCTGCCGTTGCCCCCGACCCGCCTGGGCATCGCCAGTTACGATACCCTGATGCGTCTGTACGACCGTGAGGTGCGCCGGGGTGCCACCCCGGAACAGCTGGCGCAGCGTCCAGAAGAGCTGCGCCGTCTGGCCGACGAAGAGGCCGCCCGTGGTCTGAAGCGCTACTACGTCTTGCAGCGCATTGCTCTGGAAGAGAAGATTGAGCCGGACATGGAGCGGGTGAACTCGCTGCTCCAGTACATGGCCACGTCGAGTCAGGTGACTCCGAAAGTGCTGATTCGGCGTCTGCGCGAGAACGGTCGGTTGGAAGAGGTCGTGGTCTCTGTGCGAGAGGACATGGTGTTGGACCGCCTGGTGGCGTTGGCCGACGTGGCCGACGCCGAAGGCAAGAAGGAGTAAGGCACCCATGCGGGAACCGAAGGCCTCATACTTCGTGCCGCTGGTCATTGAGCAGACCGGGCGAGGCGAGCAGGCGTACGACATCTACTCGCGTCTGCTGAAGGACCGTATCGTGTTTCTGGGCTCTCCGGTGGACGACGGCGTGGCCAACTCGTTGGTGGCGCAGTTCCTCTTCCTGCAGAGTCAGGAGCCGAAGAAGGACATTGACTTCTACATCAACAGCCCCGGCGGCATCATTTCGGCGGGCCTGGCGATTTACGACACCATGCAGATGCTCAGTTGCGACGTACGGACCTACTGCATCGGCCAGGCGGCCAGCATGGGGGCCGTACTGCTGGCGGCGGGGGCGCCCGGCAAGCGTTTTGCCCTGCCCACGGCGCGCATCATGATCCATCAGCCCTCCGGGGGTTCGGAGGGCAGCGCCGTCGACATCCATATTCAAGCGCAGGAAATCATGCGCATGCGCGAGTTGCTCAACCAGATCCTGGCTCGCCATACGGGCAAGGAGGTCGAGACGATCGCGCGCGATAGCGACCGCGATAAGTTCATGTCGGCGCAAGAGGCGAAGGACTACGGTCTCGTGGACGAGGTCTTGACCCCCAAGCCCAAGAAGGTGGCCGACAAGTAGACGACCGGACCGGGCCTGCCGCGGCAGACCGGCAGGAAACCGCACAGTGGCGCGCCGGGCCGGCGCCCCCGGGGGTGTAGGTCATGAAGTCCCAAGGCAACGATGGCTCGCAGCACTGTTCGTTCTGTGGCCGGAGCCGGTCCGATGTGCCGCAGATGATTGCCAGCCCGCACGGCTCGGTCATCTGCGCCGAGTGTGTGACCGTCTGCAACCAGCTCCTGGCCGAGCAGGGCGTCGGCAAACCGCGGAGCGGCGGTCGCCGTGCCGCCGTGGCGGACCCGGACGACCAGCTTAACCGCCCGGTCGCAACGGTGATTCCTGATCTCAAGGTGCCGAAACCCGAAGCCCTCAAGGCGTTTCTCGACCAGTATGTGGTGGGTCAGGAAAGGGTGAAGCGCATCCTCGCCGTAGCGGTGCATAACCACTACAAGCGCCTGCAGCATCGGCGCGGCCGGAAAGCGCTGGACGAGGTCGAGATCGAGAAGAGCAACGTGCTGTTGATGGGGCCCACCGGCTCGGGCAAGACTTTGTTGGCCAGGACCTTGGCCCGCTGCCTTGACGTGCCCTTTGCGATGTCCGACGCCACGACTCTGACCGAGGCGGGCTATGTGGGTGAAGACGTGGAGAATATCATCCTGCGTCTGGTGCAGGCGGCCGACTTCGATGTTGCCCGCGCCCAGGTCGGCATCATCTACGTGGACGAGATTGACAAGATTGCCCGGCGGACGGAGAATGTCTCGATCACGCGCGACGTGTCGGGCGAGGGCGTGCAGCAGGCACTCCTGAAAATCCTGGAGGGGACCGTGGCCAACGTGCCCCCGAAGGGCGGTCGCAAGCACCCGCAGCAGGACTATCTGCAGGTGGATACGTCCCAGATTCTGTTTATCTGTGGCGGCGCCTTTGTCGGGCTGGACCGCATCGTGCGGCGGCGGGTGGGTCGGCAGGTGTTGGGGTTCGGACGCGGCGCCGAAGAGCGCGGCCAGACCGTGGACGTCACCGACGATGCGGCGATGATGAACCTAGTGGAACCTGAGGATTTGCTGCACTTCGGGCTGATTCCCGAGTTCATCGGCCGCTTTCCGGTGGTGGCGCCTCTGCGACCGCTGACCCGGCCGGACCTGGTCCGCATTCTGACCGAGCCCAGGAACGCGCTGATCAAGCAGTTTCAGGCCCTGTTTGCGATGGAACAGGTGGAGTTATTGTTCACGGATGACGCGCTCGAAGCGCTGGCGGAGAAAGCGGTGAACAAGGGGACCGGCGCCCGCGGTCTACGGGCCGTTCTTGAAGGGGTCATGCTGGACGTTATGTTTGACCTGCCATCGCGGCAAAACGTGGCCCAGTGCTCCATCGACGCGAGCGTTGTTAACGGCGAGCGAGCCCCGCTTTTGGGCATGCGTACACCGAAGCGTGACCGGAAGACCGCCTGACCGGGCCGGGCCGCTCGGGCCAGGAGGCGCAGTGAGGCTGAGGCCAAGACCCGACGTGCAAGGCGCGGTTGCCGCAACGGTTGAGCGGTCGCGTCGGACTGCGGCCATCCGGCGGTTTTCTGTCGGCCTGCTGGCGCTGGGGTTGCTTCTGGCGCTGGGGGCCGCGGTGCCGCCTGCGGCCAAGCTCCGCGTCCGTTACATCACCGGCAATGGCATCCGCTATCTCTACATGCTGGATCTGGCCTCTTTCTACGGCCTGCGCTACGAGTCTGGCACGCAGCGTGTCGCCATGCGGTCGCGCTACACCAGCCTGTCCTTTCGCGTGGATGAGACCGAGGCGATCGTCAACGGTACCTGCGTCAATCTCTCCGATGCCCCCTGGATGGCCAAGGGCTATGCGGTCCTGGCGGACGTCGATTTTCGCCTGCTGCTGTCGCCCATTCTGAGCGCTGCGAGCCTGCGCCGCGGCGACGTGCGCCGGATCCTGATCGACCCTGGCCACGGGGGCAAGGACCCGGGCACGCAGGGGAAGAAGGCCAAAGAGAAGGAGGTCACGCTGCAGGTGGCGCGGCGGCTGGAGAGGGAGCTGACGGCTAAGGGCTACACGGTGGCCCTGACCCGCACCAAGGACGTGGAGCTGTCCCTGGGGGCACGCTCTCAGAAAGCGCGTTCCTGGAAAGCCGATATCACGGTGAGCTTGCACTGCAACGCCGCCGGGGCCGGGGTGAAGGGCATTGAGGTGTTTCGCGTGCCGCCGCAGGGCGCGCGCAGCACCTATGGCATGCAACGCGCCAGCGCCGTCAGCCCCAGCAACGCCTGGGATCCGGACAACGCCCGCCTGGCCTACGAGGTCCAGCGCGCCGCGGTGGCCGCGACTGCCGCCACCGATCGCGGCATGAAGAATGCGCGCTTTGCCGTGATCAAGGAGTGTCCCTGCCCGGCGGTTCTTGTCGAGATGGGCTTCATGAGTTACCCCGCCGAGGAGTCCAACCTGGGCAGTGCGGAGTACCAGGACAAGCTCGCCAGGGGCATCGCCACGGGCATCAGCCGTTACGATGCCTGCCTGCCGCCCCGCTGAGGGGGCGCGGCGAAGGAGAATGCCATGATCAAAGACTGTGTGTTCTGCAAGATCGTGCAGGGAAGTATCCCCTGCGACAAGGTGTACGAGGATGACCTCGTCCTGGCGTTTCTGGACATTGCGCCGATCACGCTGGGGCACACGCTCATCGTGCCCAAAGAGCACCATACCAGCGTCACCACACTGCCGCTCGCGGTGAGCGCCCGGATGCTGGACGTCGCTCCGCGGCTGGGCAGCGCTCTGATGCGGGCCACGGACGCTGGCGGCTTCAACCTGCTGCTCGCCAACGGCACCGTGGCCGGGCAGGTAGTGCCGCACACGCACCTGCATGTCGTGCCTCGACACGTGGACGACGGGGTGGTCATGCCCACCAGCCACACCCGCTACCCCAGCCCCGAACGCAAGGCCGAGATCCTGGAGAGAGCGCGGGCCCGCTTGCAGTAGGCCCGGCGAGACGGCGAGGGGGGGCGAGAGGGCGAAACGGCGAAACGGCGAGACGGGGAAACGGCGAAACGGCGAGACGGCGAGAGGGCGAGACGGCGAAACGGCGAGACGGCGAAACGGCGAAACGGCGAGACGGCGAAACGGCGAAACGGCGAGAGGGCGAAACGGCGAAACGGCGAGACGGCGAGAGGGCGAGAGGGCGAAACGGCGAAACGGCGAAA
>CAILKC010000144.1 GCA_903834675.1 uncultured Victivallales bacterium
ACTCCGCGCCGCGCAGGACGCAGACAGAGGCGATGGCGGCCGCAGCCGTAGCCGCAAGAAACAGCCGGGCCAACGGCCGCAGGCGGAAGCAGGCGGAAGCATTCATTCGAGGTGCCCATCCATGGGTTTGAGTGTCCGTCGGTCGACAATATAGCCCTGTGATACCGCGCCGGAGTCTTGCTTTCCACCGCGCCTGGCCTATTCTCGCGAGTGAACCTGATGGTAACCGCCGGGCAATCCAGATGAATGTCCTCGTTATCGAAGCTGACCAACTGAGCGCCAAGTGGCTGGCGTGTTACGGCGCCCCGGCGGCCTCTACGCCGAACCTGGACGCGCTGGCGGCGCAGGGCGTGCGCTTCACGAACTGTGTTATCAATCACCCCGTCTGCATGCCCAGCCGGGCGTCAACCATGACCGGTCGGAGCGCCCAGCACCACGGCGTCTTCTACAACGGCTGGGAACTCGGCCCAGAGGCGCACACCTTCCCCCGCGTCTTGCAGCAAGCCGGGGTGCAGACGCTTGGGGTCGGGAAGTTCCACCTCGAGTGCCATGGCCGCAGCGCTTACAACGACGTGCGCAAGTACGGCTTCGACCGGGCCGAGGTCACGGAAGACATCCGCGCCGGCGACTGGCTGGACTGGGTTGAGCGTGAGCACCCGGACTGCTTCACGGCGGCGCTGGCCACGGTGTGGCCTCTGCCGCACCTTGAGCACTACGGCCCGCGCGACCGCAACCTGCTGGCCGAGATCCGCGCCGCCCGACAGTCCTTCCCCCTGCGGATCTCCGCCCACGAGGCCGTGCCCACGCCAATCCCCGAAAAAGCGTGTCAGACTCACTGGGTGGTGGACCGGGCTCTGGCTCTGCTACGGGAGCGCGACGAACGTCGGCCCTTCTTCCTGAAAGTCTCCTTCGTGGACCCGCACGACCCCTACGATCCGCCGCCGCGGTTTCTTGACCTAATCGCTGAGCCCCGGGTGCCGACGCCCGTGCGCTCCGGTGACGCGAACCTCAGTCACGTCCTGGCACGTTTCGGGGTCGTCCCGTTTGTGGCCCAGTTCAGGGGTACTACGGAGGCCGATTGGCGTCGGCTCCGCCGCCATTACCTTGCCTCTACGGCCTTTGTCGATGAGCAGGTGGGACGCCTCCTGAAGTACCTGACCCGCAGCGGCCTCGACCGCGATACGGCCGTGGTCTTCACCTCAGACCATGGTGACATGCTCGGTGACCATGGGCTGCCCACCAAGGGCGCCTGGCACTTTGATGCATGCTTCCGCGTGCCGCTGCTGGTTCGTGCGCCGGGCCTGGTCGCAGGCAGGATTGAGGCACAGATGGTGAACAACCTGGACCTGTTCCCTACCGTTCTGGACCTGGCGGGCGTGCCGTGCCAGGTGCCGGTGGAGGGTCGCAGTCTGCTGCCTTTGTTGCGTGATACGGGCAGCCTGGACCGGCCGCAGGCCGCTCTGGTCGAGTCGTACGGCAGCTACGCCAACCAGGACCTCGCGCTGCGAGCCCGCACCGTGGTCACGCCCGCAGCCCGGCTGACGCTCTTCGGCGATGGCGCCGGAATGCTCTTCGACCTGCGCCACGATCCAGACGAAACAACCAACCTCTTTGGCAGGCCGGCCGCTGCCAGCCTTACGGCGGAGCTGAAGGACCTGCTGCTCGACCTGCTGGCTAGGCAGAACAACCCGCTCCCGAGCCGCAACCGCCACCCGTTTGCGCAGCACTAGCCAAGTGTTCCGTAAATACCTTGAATAGCATTCGTTGGAGAGCGCAGTTGACCCTCTCTCACGGCGGCTGATTCCTGGGGGGACAGACGGCGATGACGATGGCCGCTGGTAATCTGTGGCACGACGCCTGGCACCAGGCGTTCTTCGCCATTGACCTGCTGCTCTCCGGGTTGGCGACGGGACATGCGGTACTCCACAAGCGCGATTCGCGGGCCGCCATCGCCTGGGTG
>CAILKC010000145.1 GCA_903834675.1 uncultured Victivallales bacterium
CCCCTCGTGGCGAGGTTGCGTGAGCTGCGCTTCGCGGGTCCGCTGATCATGGAGCAGGCGGTTGAAAAGGGAACCCCTACCGACTTGCCGCCCGTCGAGCGGGAGCGCCAGTCGCGCGCCTGGGTTCGCGCTATGTTTGGCGTCTTATCACCAGGAACCGGAGACACTGATGACTATTCCGCCGCCTCTCGAGTTCCGCTTCCCGTTGCCGCGCCCGCACTGCGGGGTGGCCCTCGGTAACGGCGCGTTCGGCGCGCTGGTCTGGGGTGCGGAGGACCTGCGCATCACGGTCTCGCGCAACGATCACTGGGACCACCGCAACGGCGTCGTGTATCCCGAGGGGATCGGCTATCGTGATCTGATTGCCCAGAACGACCCCGCCAATCCCGCGATCCTCAAGGCGGCCATCCAACGGCACATTACGGCCCCGCCCTTTCCGACTGGCATGCTGCCGGGTGGCCGCTTCGACCTGCGCCTGGCGCCCGGGATGCGCCCGTGGCTGGGGCGTCTCCATTTCGAGGATGCCAGGCTCGAGGTCATGCTCCGCGCCGGCGACGGCACGGAAAAGAGCCTCTGGCTGCAGGTGAGTCCGACCCAAGACCGGCTTTACGTGGACGACCCAGCCGGATGCGTCGAGGCAGTGCAGGCGCATCCAGCCTGGGAATGGGTTGGCGGGGCGCGACCGGCGGGCGAGGGGGCGTGGAAAAGCCTGACGGGCCGCGGCTTCGGGGCGCCCCGGAGTTTCGACGGCGAAGCGGGCGTGGGGTGGTTTCAGACCGTCCCCGCGGACCCTGGTTTCTACGCCACGGCCATGCGTCTGGACGGCGGCAGACTCCTCTGCGTGCTGCTCGCCGCCGAGAGGGAGGCTGGCGCGACGGCGGCGGCCACGATCCGCCGCGGTTTCGAGGCCACCGGAGCCGCCGCGGCCCGGGAACAGTGCGGGGAGTGGTGGCGGCGCTACTGGGCGGGCGTGCCGACGCTGACTATCCCGGAGGAGTTCTTTCAGCGTTTCTACCACTACGCCCAGTACAAGTTTGCCTGTGCGGCCAACCCGCATGCCCGGCTGCCCGCAACGCTCCAGGGGCCCTGGTACGAGGAATACCAGATGCCGCCCTGGCAGGGCAACTACACCGTCAACGTCAACATTCAGCAGATCTACAGCCTGGCGTTCACCTCCGGCAACCTCGGCTTCATGCTGCCGCTTTTCGACATGCTCGACGCGCCCGAGTGTCGGCGGGTCATGCGCCAGAACGCGGCGCGTCTGGTGGGCGTCGAGGATGGGTTGATGCTGACGCATTCGGTCAATGACCAAGGCTGCCAATGTCAAGGCGGCCTGCGGCCGCATGCCGCTCTGGACCAGGCCGTGGCCGGGTGGCTGGCCCAGCTCTATTGGCTGTATTATCGCCACGGCTTGGACGAGAGCTTCCTGCGGGAACGGGCCTGGCCGTTCATGACGGGCGCCATGCGTGTCTACGAGGCGATGCTGGAGGAGCGCGATGGCCACCTTTCGTTGCCGCTTGGGGCCTCGCCCGAGTTCGGCTCCTACCACCATCAGCCGGAGGCCGGGCGCGATGCTTCCTGGCAACTGGCCTGCGTCCACATGCTGGTCGAGGCGCTGCTCGCCGCGGCGGAGGTGTTGCGGATTCCGCCCAAGCCGTGCTGGCACGATATTCGTCGCCGCCTGCCCCTGTACACGCTGGTGCCGGTCCCGCCGCCGCACTACCAGTTGCCGGGCGACCATGGCCGCCGCATCGGGCTGTGGGAAGGCCAGGACCTGCCAGAATCCTACCGGCACCACGCGCATCTGGCCGCCATCTATCCCTTCGACAGCCTCGGGGAGCTCACGCCGGAGCAGCAGGAGATCGTGGACCAGACGCTGGACGCCTGGGTCGGGAAAGGCATCGGGCAATGGAGCGAATGGTGCGTGCCCTGGGCCGTTATCATTCAGGCCCGGACAGGGTTCACCGAGTCGCCGTTGATCCTGCTGCGCCTCTGGCGCGAGCTGTTCGTCAACGAGGGGCTGGCAACGGTCTACATCCCGCAGATCGGCGGCATCTCCGACCACCGCCGAGCCGATCAGAAACGCCCCAAGGAGACCTGCGAGATCATGCAGCTCGATGGCACCATGGCCGCTGCCACGGCCCTGATCGAAATGCTGATCCACACGCGGGCTGGCACGGTCCACATCTTCCCGGCCGTATCGCCGCATTGGCCGGATGCGGACTTTGAAGACGTCTGCGTCCCGGGCGCCTTCCGCGTCAGCGGCCGCCGCCGGGCTGGACGCACGGTCCGCGTCGAGATCGCGAGCCCGAAAGGTGGCCGCATCCGGGTGCTGGTGGCAGACCAGTCGGCCATGCGCGTCGTTCAGGACGGGTCAGCCAGCCGCTCGGTCGGGTTTCCCGTGGAGTTTGACCTCCCGGCCGGAACGACGATCCGCCTGGAGGCCGACCGCGGTCCGGGGGGGCAGCCGCCGGGCTGAGCCGGTCGCGACACCGTGTCGCCTGGGCGCCACGGGGGATACCGCGAACCAGGCCCCTGCGGGTCCTTGGCATCGCGGGCTCCAGGGCCACGGGGGATACCGCGAACCAGGCCCCTACGGGTCCTTGGCATCGCGGGCTCCAGGCTGCACAGCGCAGGATAGCGCAATCCCCTGGAACCGGCGGTGAAGGGGGTTCTTCGGTTTACGCAGAGGGATCCAGCACGGTCAGCCGCGTGAAGCACAGGCGGTAGAAGCCGCGGTCTCGCGTCAGCAGCCGGTCCGCTTGACAAAGGGCGTGGGCCGCCACCAGGAAATCGGCCAGCACTCGTTCCCGCGGGCCGCCGCCGGTCCGATACTCCACCCAGTACTTTCCTGCCTCCAGAGCGGCCTCTTTTCCCAGCCCCGAGAAGCCGATCCCCAACGGGCCCATGGCCTGTTCCAGCGCCTGCCGCTGGCCGAAGGCCGCGGCGATTTCGGCCCACACCACGTCACAGGCGATCACGCTGCCGTCTCGCAAGCATCGGCGTAGGCATTCCGCCGAAGCCAGGCCGAAGCGCGGCGCATTGGTGAAGACGTCCAGCAAGACGTTGGTGTCGACGGCCGTGACCATCACTCACCCCTCAGTTCGGCCACAACGTCGTCAACCGGCCGACCGAGCTTCAGGCACCCCAAAACCTTCCCCACCGGGTCGAGACGATCCACCTTCTCTGCCACGAGCTTGCCGTTCTCCTCGTGGAAGTCCAGGACCGTATGGGGGACGATGCCAAGCCGCTCCCGCAACGCCTTCGGGATCGTCACCTGTCCGCGCTCGGCAACGGTTGCATTCAACGCCGCATCCTCCTATGGTATGCATTCGGTATTGATTTCGCATACTATAGCCCAAAGGTGGCCCGTCGGCTACGCCGCACGGGGCACTTGCCGTAGAGGGTGAGGGCGTCGCGGGCTCTGGCCGCGAGTCTGCGGGCGCCCCGCTGAGTGCATGACAGTCTGGTTGGTTTCTTGAGAGAGAAAGATGATCCGTTCGTAAGGACGCGAAGACGCAAGGGACAGCGGACTTGGGCCATGCATCCGCGCCCTTCGACTCCCACACCCAGAGGATACCCCATGCCGCACCCCGCCCTCTCCCTCGTCTGCCTGGCCTTGCCGCTGTCGTTTGTTGGCGCCGCCGGTCCGCACCCACGGTTGCCGCCGGCTCTGACGGCCGCCGAGGCGGCCTCGTATCGCGACTCGGTGGCCCCGTTGATGGCCAGGTCTGAGGCGGAGTTGCTGCGCCTGATTCCCGAGCAGTCCGGGATTTATTTCACCGACTGTCCGAACTGTGATGCCGGCATTCAGGAGGGGCAGTTCCAGGGCGGCAAGGACGCCACCTTCAAGCCCTGGGATCCAGCCGATCCCTTGGTCATGCGTTGCGCTTACTGCGGGCACTCGTATCCCAGCGCGAAGTTTCCCATGACGAAGGCGGTCGAGGTCCACGGACCGAACGGGCAGCCGGCCCGTTTTCCTTACTGGGAGGATGCCAAGGGCTATCGGCACTTCTTCGGCGCTCGGATTGACTACCACCGGCTGCGCTACATGGAGGAGATGGGCTGGCGGCTAGGGCGCGCCTACTGGCTCACGAAGGACCCGCAGTATGCCCGGCGTGGCGCGCTGATCCTGCAACGCTTTGCCGCGCTCTTCCCCGGCTACTGCTACCACTACGATTTCCCGTTTGTTCAGAAGATCATCAAGGAGGGGAACGTCGAGCCCAAGGACTTTCGGCCGGCGTTTCGGGTGGCGCGCTGGACCTGGTGGGCTTACGTGGACATCCCCTCGCGCCTGATCGAGGCCTACGACCTTCTCTACGACAGCGGCGAACTGGAGACGCTTTCCACCGAGGTGGGGCATGAGGTCAAGCCGGAGATCGAGGCATTCTTCAGCGAGTCGGTACGGCAGGTTTTGGCCAACCCGGATGACCTGACCAACATGAGCCCTGGCATGTGGGCCGATGCCATCCTGGCCGGCCGGGTGCTGCAGCGGCCCGAGTGGATTCATGAGGCGAGCGCCCGGCTGGAGCGTTTCGTCGCGACCGGTTTCAACTACGATGGAACCTGGAGCGAGGGTGCGCCCTCGTACCACTCGCAGGTTGTGGGCAACCTGCGGAGCGTGGTGCGGGCCGCCGCGGGCTACTCCGATCCGCCGGGCTACGCGCCCCCCGAGCCCCAGCGCCGCTTTGACAACCTGGATTTGCAGACCGCCCTGCCGATGCTCTCGCGCGCCGCGGCCAGCCTGGAGCTGATGCGTCTGCCCAATGGGCGCTTCGTGCCGGTGCATGATACCTGGTCGAGCAACGGCGGCAAGGCCCTGACGGCATCGCGCCCCTGGCTCTTGCCGGCTCTCGGCCATGCCTGCCTGGCCGGCGGCGAGCAGCAGGCCCAGTGGCAGGTTCATCTCACCTGGTCGCCGGGGATGGGCCACACCCACTATGATGGCCTCAGCCTGCTGCTCTTTGCCGGGGGCCAGGAAGGGCTCTCCGACCTGGGCTACACCCATAGCCGCGACCGCGCCTGGACACTGCCCACCGTGGCTCACAATACGGTGGTCATCGACCAGCTCAACCAGACCGCCGACCCGGGCACCTTCGGCAGCCTGCGCTGCTTCGCGGTCGCCAATCCCGACTGTCAGATAGTCTCCGTCGATAATCCGCAGGTCTACCCCAAGCTGGCCACCACCTACCGCCGCACTCTGATTGCCGTCAACGGCGAGTACGTGGTGGACCTGTTCGAGGTCGAGGGCGGTCAGCAGCACGACTATTTCCTGCATGGCTGTGCGGACCTGCCGGGAACCGTCCAGGCGCTGGACGGGGACGCGGGGTTGCCGGGGACGGCGTTGGCGACGCTGCTGCCGACGGGGACCCCTTTCCAGGAGGCGCAAAATGAGGGCGAGTGCGGCTTGGGCCTCAAGCCCGGCTATGCCTACGGCTATCTGCGCGACCTGCGGCGCCAGGCCGACCCGCTGCCGGCAAGCGTCGAGTTGGACTTCACCCTCAGCGACAACCCGGCGCGGCTACGGGCCTGCCTGCTGACCCTGCCTGGCGACCAGCTCTTCCTGGGCCGCAATCCGGCGGTGCGCGGCGCCAAGGAGAACGACGACAATCTGCGCGACTGCTGGCGGCCGTTCGCCATGCTGCGGCGCGGCGGCGGCCCGTCGGTCTTCGCCACCGTCATCGCCCTGACCCCGACGCCGCTGGCGGTCCGCCGGCTCGAGGTGTCCGCGGCGGCGCTGGCCCTCGAGGTGACCTCGGGCGAACGGCGCGATCTGGTGTTGCTGCGCCCGCGTGGCCTGCAGGGAGACTGGCAGGGCCAGGCCCTGGCTGCCGAAGCGGAGCTGGCTGTCCTCCGCGGCACAGCGGCGCCGGCCTTGACCGTGGTGGACGGTCGGGTTGGCTGGGGCCAACTCCGGCTGGAGACGAAAGCCGTGGCCCCGGCCCGTCTCCTGGCCGCCGACCGGCAGGCCGGAGCGCTCGTCGTCGAGGGCGAGTTCCTGCCGCCGGTGGGCACGGTGGTGTGCTTGGACCAAGCGGGGCAACGCCTCTCGCCCTTCACGATGGCCAAGGCCGAGCGCGAGGGCGCTAACACCCGCCTGACCGTGGCCGAGGGCGTCGGTTTCGACTATGACGCCACCACCGAGACCAGCCGCTTCATCTGCCAGCCGAAAACCACGCACCAAGGCCCGCATACGCTGCGGCTGACCCCGGTGGCGCATCTCCGCGCAGAGTGAGTGCGGCGGTAGGGGATCCCCCGTGGCGCCCCGGGGATACGGCGGAGACCGCCGGCTCCAGGGGATACGGCTCCAGGGGATACGGCGGAGACCGCCGGCTCCAGGGGATACGGCGGAGACCGCCGGCTCCAGGGGATACGGCTCCAGGGGATACGGCGGAGACCGCCGGCTCCAGGGGATACGGCTCCAGGGGATACGGCGGAGACCGCCGGCTCCAGGGGATACGGCGGAGACCGCCGGCTCCAGGGGATACGGCGGAGACCGCCGGCTCCAGGGGATACGAAGGCGGGCGCGGCGAGTTTGGGCGTTCAGCGAGCCGCCTGGGCGGGCAGGCGGCGGCCCCAGGCCTCGACTTCGCTGAAGCCGCACCAGCCCGCCGGGTCGGCGGGGATCAGGCGGGTGAAGCGTAGCCCTTCGACCACACGCTCGGGGAAGGGGAAGGACTGCCGCTCCGCGGTTTTAGCGATCTCCAGGGGCAGGCTGGAACCATCGGAGAACTCGACCACGGCGCGGGTCCAGTAGGAGTCATGCGGGAAGTCGGCGCGAATCCAGAGGTCGAGGCGGTCCAGGCGCACCGGTCCACCGAAGTCGAGCTTCAGCCAGAGATCCTCACGCGGGTCTGGCCCCCAGGAGGGGAACTCGGGGCCATGGCCGCGGTTTTCCGGGCGTCCGTCGATGACATTGGCGGCGGCGAAGCAGGCCTCGCCGCGGCAGACGCTGTTGCTCTCGGCGCGCGGCAGGCCGTCGGTGTTTTCGCTGCCCGCGAAGGGGTTCAAGGCGACGTTGGTGTAGTCTTCGCCGAAGCGGCAGGGGGTGCCGGTCTGTTCGCGCAGCAGCGCTTCGATGTGGCGCGCCTCGAGTTGTGCCAGGCGTTGGCGCTTGCGCTGAAAGAGGTCGTACTTGCGCAGCTCTTCGGGGCTCCAGGCGTTGGCCTCGGTGTAGTCGCCGCAATAGGGGATGAGCAGGTCGATCCAGGCGGCGAGTTTCGCCAGTTCCTCCGGCGTCAGGGCGGCTTTGTAGTGCCCTGCCCGGAGCAGCGTCAGCAGCGAGCTCTTGGCCGCCCCGCCGGAGTAGGGCGGCAGCAGCGAGGGCACGCTCTGGGCGCTGATCCAGTTGACCACGTCGTTGATCTGGCCCGCGCGCGTCAGACTCAAGTAAGAGGCGCTCCAGCGCCGCCCGCCGGGCCCTGGGCTCTGCGTGCCGCTGAGGTTCAGTTGCGGCTGTTTCTGTTTCTCGATCTCCGCCTCATCGCGTCCGCAGAGCCATTCGAGCACGCCGCCGGAAGCCCCCTCGCTGAGCTTAACCTCGAGGCGCAGCGCGGTGGTCTCGACCGGCCGGAAGCGCACCGTATTCCAGGCATCGCGCTCGAGGCCGTAGCCGCTGGGTTCGGCGACCTCCTGCCACTGCTCGCCCTCGAGGGCCAGCAGTCGCCAGGACGCGGGCGCCCGGCAGCCGCCGCCGCGGGGGCGGTCGTCGAACCAGTACACTTGGGCGAGGCCGACGGTGCGCGGCTGAGCGTAGGTCTCCTGCACCCACTCGGTCGTGCCCTTGTGCGGCCACCAGGTGTGGCGGCGGATGGAGTGGTCGTCGGAGTTCTTGGGCAGCGCGCCGTCGCAGATGGCGGCGACGGAGTCGTTCGGGAAACCGTACGAGGCCGAGGGGGAAATCGGCCCGAGGGCCGGGCTGCCGCCGGGGTGGCAGCCGACGCAGGAGCGGTCCAGGATGGGCTGGATCTCACGAATGTAGCTGAAACCGCGCGGCGGACCCCAGAACGGCGCCAGGGTCTCGGCGCCCCGCGTCAGCGCCAGCGAGCCGGAGGCGTGGCTGGGGGGCGTCTCATTCTTGGACTCATGGCAGCCGACGCAGGACTGCGTCTCCCCGGGCTGCAGCGTGGTCCAGCTCCGCATGGTCTGCACCGCGTCGCCCTTCTCATCCAGGGCCTGGAGGTAAACGGGGGTGCGGGCTGGCACCTCGAAGAAAGCTGAGCCGTCAGCCTCGACCGTGGCACTGCCGAGGATGGTCTTGACGTCCCACGAGCCGTTGTTGATCGAGACCGGCGTGCAGACCAAGGCGCCGCCAGCGGGGCCGCTGTTGCCGTTGTTCTGCACTCCCGCCGCGCGGAAGTCGAGGGCGACGACGCGCAGGCGCTTGATTGTGTTGCGAGGCACCCCCGCAAGCCCCGGCCCGTGGTACACATCCTGCACGTACAGCAGCCCCGTCCGCTTGCGGTAGTCGACCATCGAGGGCCGCGGCGGCGGCTCGGCGCGAGGCGCCAGCGGGACGGGCGAATTGCAGGACGTGCCCTGGCCTTGCGCCAGGAGTTCGCGCTCACCCTCCGAGTTCATCCAGTAGAGGCTGAAGACGCTGGCGCGGGCCCGGTTGAGCGCTGCGGGCACGAAGCTGACCAGGAGCTCGCTCGCGCTCAGTGGGTAGGGCTGGCGGAAGAGGTCCCCCTCCTGGCCGTAGGCATCGACGCGAACCGGCGTCGCGGGCCGGCGGGGCGCCAGCAGGACGACGCCCTCGTTCTCCTGACGGCCCTGGGCTGGGTCGATCTCGATGAGCTTGCCGGCCTGCCAGGTGTGGTGGCCGATCGCGACGGCAAGGAGCCGGCGCGTACCCGGGATGCCCCGGGCATGGATGATGGTGGTCGGGAAGTAGGAGCTGTTGCCGTAGACTTCGGCCTGGCCGCTGCCGTCCGGGTTCATGCGGAACAGCCCCTGGGGCCAGATCTGGCCACGGTCATTGTAGTCCCAGCGGGTGTAGGTCACGGTGCCGTCCTCGAGCACCTGCGGGCAGATGGCATGCACCTGATCGAAGCTGAGGCGGCGCAGGTACTTGCCGTCACGGTTGCAGAGGTAGAGGTTACTGACCTCGGTCCACCAGCAGTCCACCGTCTGCACGCAGCGGCTGGAGGCGAAGACGATGTCGCCGCCGGGGAGGTAGGCGGGCTCGTAGTCCGCCGCGCCCAGGCCAAAGGTCAGTTGGCGGATGGCCCGGGATTCGGCCTGCATCTCGTAGAGGTGGTAGTCGTCGGTACGGTCAGCCTTCTTCCAGGCAAAGAGGAGGCGCTGGCCGTCGTAGGAGACCGCGGGGTCGCGAATGACCCCCTCAGGGCTCGCCAGCAGCGTCTCGACCTGCGCCTCACCGGCGCCATCTAGCCGCAGCACACAGAGTTCGGAACCGGGCCGGAAGTGGCGCTCGCCCTGAGCGTCGGACAAGCCTTCGGTGTAGGCGAAGAAGGAGGGCGAGACGGGGAAGCGGCGCACAAAGACGAGGCGCGGGGCGGTTGCGGCCAGCCCGGCCAGGCGTTGCCCGCGGCGCGCCTGGCAGGCGGTTTCGTAGAGCCGCAGCCACTCGGGACGATCGCCGGCAGTCCCGGCCAGGCGCAGGCGCTCGGCCTCCTGGCGCAGGGCGACGCCCGTCTCCCCGCTGACGGCAGCCACGCTGCGTCGCAGCCAGGGGGCGGCAGAGGGGTCGGCGTTAGTCGGCGTCTCCAGCCAGACCTTGAGATCGCCGCCACAGTCTTGCAGCAGCCAATCGGTTTGCCGCGGGTAGGCCGCGAAGGCGGCCGCGGCGAGTTCCGTCGGCTTGCCGGCAAAGGCGGCCTTGGCCGCGCCCAGGCTCTGGGCCCAGTCGGACTCACGTTGGAAGGGCGGGCTCTCGGCCCCGGGCAGAGTCAGGGTCGACAGCCACCAGGCGAGCCCCCCGAAGACGAAGGCCGCAGCACTGCGAAAGGAGCGATTCATAGGCGTCTCGGTTCAGGCAGCCATCCACTCTGGGGTTGCCACCATGGCCAGGCGGCGCGGCACTCGCCAGGGCGGTCTCATGGAGCCGCGGCCGGCAAGCGTGCGGCCCACTCGATGTTTTTGGCCTCGAAGGTACACTCCAGGCGCGGTGGCGAGCGCAGGAAGGAGGCATCCTTGGCGGGATCGAACTCCCAGCGCACGAAGGTCCGCTCGCGGGTGGGTGCCGTCGTCTCGACAATCTCGCCAGGCACGCTGATTTCCAGGGCCAGAGAGAGGCCTTGGGAGAGGGCGACAAGAGCCTCCGGGGTCAATCCGTCGGCCTTGGGCGGGACCGCCGGGAGTTCCACCGACAAACGCACCCGGCCATTCGGCAGGCGGGCACAACGAAGCGGGCCGAAAAGACCGGCATTGAGGGCGGCTGGTCCCGCTTCGGCGAACAGCAGCATCTCGACGTGCCGACGCCCGCCGGCCACGTAACTGCGGTACTTTTGCAGCTTCACTCCGGCCGCCCCGAAGTGCTGACGCACGGCGTCCTCGCTGGTGAACCAGGCATCGCCGCCGGGGTTACGTGCCTGCCAGCCCTGGATGATGCTGGCCCCCGACGACAGCAGCGCCTCGCTGTCGGCCGCCACCGAGTAGTGATAACTCACGGCCATGGAGCCGTCGCCGTTGAGCAGCAGTTTCTGCTCAAGCTGGAGGCATCCGACCAGCGCCAGGACGGCAGTGCCGACAAGGCTCAGGCGGAGGGCGGGCAGTATGAAACC
>CAILKC010000146.1 GCA_903834675.1 uncultured Victivallales bacterium
CACCCTGGCCGCAACCCTGGGCTCTGGGCCACAGCCCCGTTGGGGCAGGGAAATGCACCTGAGTTGTAACCTGAGTAGTTGCCCGGCCGGATCGGAATGGGAACCGCGTCGGCAAGTCTCATTCCGGTATGCCCGGCCGCAGCCGGGGGCTGGGCTGAACCCTGAACCCTCTTACCTGAGTCGTCACCTCCCACGGAGTTGACCTGCGCCCCGCAGCGCGGCGGCGCTGGACAGCGACGGCACATACGGCCATGGTATGGGCGGCTGGCGTTGGGGGACGGCACCGCGGGGTTGTCCGTTGTGTCGTTAGGTTCAGGCTGGAACCGTTGCCGCGCGCTTCTGTTGCGAGCGGTCGCCGGAGAAATGTATGGAGAGAGTCCTGGTCGTCGACGACGACAGACATGTTCTCACGACCGTAGCGACCCACCTGCGCCGGGCCGGGTATGAGGTGCATACCGCGGCCGACGCCGAGGCCGCCTGGGAGCTCCACCGGGAGCACCTGTTTCCCGTGGTGCTCAGCGATCTTTGCCTGCCCACCAGCAACGGCATCCAGTTGCTGACGAAGATCAAGGAGGCGGCTGCTGGAGTGTCCCCGGATGTCCTGATCATGACCGGGCATTCCGACTTGCCCTCGGCGCTCGCGGCGCTGCGAGCGGGGGCCTTCGATTACCTGGTCAAGCCACTGGAGCGCGCGACCCTTCTCGCCACCGTAGCGCGGGCGGCGGAACATCAGCGCTTGTTGCGTCAGGTGCAGGTGTTTACGAGCCAGGTCTCCGACCTGACGCGGCAGACGGAGGCTTACCGTGCCGAGTTTTCCCGCGCCCAGGGCCTGGGTCAGATCATCCTGGCGTCCACTCACCTGCGGGAGGTCGCTGAGGTAGCCCTGGTCCTGCACCGGGACCGCTCCATACCGGTCCTCATTCAGGGAGAGACGGGAACCGGCAAGGAGATCATGGCGAAGAGGGTCCATTTCGGCGATGGCAGCGCGGTCCCGCGGCCGTTCATCGATCTGAACTGCGCCGCCATCCCCGCGACGCTGTTCGACACCGAGCTGTTCGGCTACGAGGCTGGCGCCTTCACGGGCGCCAGCCCGGGGGGCCAGATCGGCAAGATCGAGATGGCCAACGGCGGCACCCTGTTCCTGGATGAGATTGGCGACCTGCCTCTGGAGTTCCAGCCGAAACTGTTGCGGGCCTTGGAGGAGCGCGCCATCCGTCGAATCGGTGGCAGTGCCAAGATCGCCGTCGACGTGCGTATCATCTGCGCTTCCAACCGCGACCTGAGGGCCATGGTGGCGGCCCGTACGTTCCGCGGAGACCTCTACTACCGCCTGAACATCGGCGCGCTCGATCTGAAACCCCTGCGCCAGCGGCGCGAGGAGATCATGCCAATGGCGCTGCAGTTCCTGGAACGCTTCGCCCGCGAGAAGGGCAAACGCTTCCAGCGCATTACCGCCGAACTCCGCGAGCTGCTGCTGGCCTACCCCTGGCCCGGCAATGTGCGCGAACTCCGCAACGCCATCGAACGGGCCGTGCTGCTCAACGATGCTGAGGAGCTCCAGCGCGAACACCTGAGCTTCTTGGAAGGGGTCGGCACGAGCCTCCCCATCTCCCTGCCGACGGCGACGATCGGGAGCGCTGCCGTCGTCCTGCCGACGGCAGGCCTGGACTTGGTCGCCCACGAGAATGCTATCGTGCGCGAGGCCATGCGGCTGAAAGGCAACAACCAGTCCGAAGCCGCTCGCTTCCTGCACCTGACGCGCAGCAAGTTGCGCTCCCGCCTGGAGCGGCTGCCGCCGACCTGACTGCCCCCAGGCCGCCGCCGCCCCGGTGGCGGTCCCGCGCGCCCGTCACCTCGCTGGCTACATTTCTGCACTTGGCTGAATATCGCCAGCGGGAATTGCCACATTTCTCCCCGAGGCGCGTCGGGCGCAACCCCGCGTTGCCTGAGTCTAGGCCCCGATCTATCCTTAGCAATCGTCCCGCAACGCATTGTCCCTGAATATCTTGTCTGCATGTCTACAGCGCGCTACCAGCCCTAGTTTTAGGGATTCTAAGACGAATATCGTAGGATTGGCAGTAAACCTGCATATAATCGCCGCTTCGCGATGGTAGGCGGACGTTTTTGGCGACCTGTGCAATAAGAGAGTCCGTCTGAAGCGCTGAAGGCGCGTTGCCATACCAGCCCAGGGCAACGCCCTGGGAATAGAAGGGTTA
>CAILKC010000147.1 GCA_903834675.1 uncultured Victivallales bacterium
AAGTCGGTGTAACGCCGACCGTCAGGCCCCTCGGTCAGGCCGAGCATCCAGAAGCTCGAGCCATCCTGGTACAGCACCACGCCCGCAAAGCTCCAGCCGTCCTTGGCCACTCGCTCCTGGACGGTCAGCCTGGCTTCCATGGCGACCTCGCGGCGCAACCGCCCAGCCTGGCGGTAGCCGAACAGGTTACGCCCCTCGACCGCGCCACTGACCTGCAAGCTCCCGTCCTGAGCTTTCCATGACTCCGCTGCCGTGAACCGCCAGCCTGTGATCCCGGTGCTGAAGTCCTCCTGAAACAGGCTAGTCCAGCCCTCCGGAACCGCCGCCCCGACGTGAACGCCAGAGCCGCCCAGCGCCAGCAGAACCGCCAACGCCCACCACCGGGTTACATACTGCATGTCCGCACCCTCACTTTCCGCTTCGCCTTCCGCGCGCTCACGCCAGAGCGGCGGGTATCTCCAGCAGCGCTCCGGTTGCCGTTGCCGTCAGGCAGCACGGCCGCCCCACGGGCAGGCTGAGAGAAGGAAAGCCGTGCCCAAACTCCAGTCCGGCCACCACCGGCCCATTCACCTGCGTCGCGATGTCCGCAAATACTTCCGGCAGCCAGGCGGCGTCTTCGCCTTCGCTGAACTGCCCAAGAACCAGACCTCCAAGTTGGCGCAGGCACCCGGCCTGCTGCAACTGCTGGAGGTAACGGTCCACCCGGTAGGCCGCCTCACCGACGTCCTCAAGCACCAGAATGGCCCCCGCCAGCGAGGGCAGGAAAGGCGTCCCGACCAAGCTCGCCAGCACCGACAGGTTCGTCGGCAGCAACCGCCCTGCCGCCGTACCCGCCCGCAGAGTCCGCAGCGACGCCGTGACCGTGATCGCTTCGCCAGCCAACACCTGCCGGAACGATTCCAGCACCGCGCCAAGCCGACCCGCTTCGTCCGCATCCACGGGCTCGCGAGCCAGTGCGTTGCACACCATCGGCCCGGCCACGTGTACCCAGGAGCCCTGGCCAAAAGCCACCGCGTGCAGGGCGCTGATGTCGCTATAGCCAATCAGCGGAATCCCACGCCGCCGCAACGCCCCGAAATCTACCCGGTCAAGGATGCGCCCGCAGCCGTAGCCGCCGCGCGCGGCCAGCAGTAGGTCGATCTGCGCCTGGTGCATCAGTTCATTGAGCGCCGCGGCCCGCACCGCGTCCGGCGCGGACAGGAACCGTTCCGGCTGCCGCGGACAGCCCAGGACCAGCTCCAGCCCCCAGCCGCGCAAGCGCGCCAAGCCCCGCTCGAACCGCGCCGGCTCGGGGATCCCCGCCGGCGCAAACACGCCAATCGTCCGCACGCTCGGCGGAAACGGATTTGCCAGCTCCATCATAGACGTCCCCGCAGGACCTCCACCTGACGCCGTAGATCGTTGACTTGCTGACGCCAGAAGGCATCCGTCTGCCAGTCGGGGAACTTCTGCGCAAAATTCGGATCCTGCGACTGCCGACTGCACCAGGCCAGGAAATACAGCATCCGCATGGCGCGCAGCGGCTCGACCAGACGCAGGGTGGAATCGTCGAACTCCTGGAAGGTCTCATAGCCTTCAACGATCAAGTTGATTTCGCGCTGGCTGCGCTCCATGTGGTCGGGCAACAGCATCCACAAATCCTGCACCGGAGGCCCCATCACCATGTCGTCAAAATCGATGAGCAGCAGCCCTTCGCCCGGGCGCTCCAGGATGTTCTGCCGGTGGCAATCCCCATGGATGCGCTGCAAGGGCACGTCCTCAAACGGCTCCCGGATCAACTCCATGATCTCAGCGCCCGTCGCAAAGAACTCGAGCCGCTGTCGGGCGGCGACGACCCCCGCGGCTTCAAGCTGGGCCAGGTCAGCCGTCGTCGACTCTGAGGGATGCATCACCACGCGCTGCGACGCCTCGCGCTCCCGACCCACGATGTGCAGCCGCGACAGGAGCTGCCCCAGGCGCCGCCAATCCTCCTCGCTGGCAGCCTCAAAAGCCCGCCCCCAGCGTTTCGGAAAAAGCGCAAACAGAATACCTTGCGTCTCCCCCAACGTACCCCCACCCAGCGCCAACGGCGCCACCACCGGAATCTCCGCCGCGACGCACTCCAACAGAAACTGGTGTTCGTCCAGCACGGCAGCGCGGCTCCAGCGGCCTGGCCGATAGAACTTGGCGATCAGCCGTTCACCCGTCGCCGTCTGCAGCTCATAGACGCGGTTGATATAGCTGTGGTGGGGCTGCGCCAGTCCGGTCAGACGCACCCCCAGCGCCTGCTCGACCGCATCCAGCATCACGTCCGGCGTCAGCGCCGTAAAGTCCTCGCACATCGCCATCATGCCACCCGGCAGCACCTTGCCGCACACCGCATTCCTTGACCCACTCGTGACCCGGATTCTCGCGCGCGCCCTAATCTACTTCGCAGCCGTCGCATTGCCTGCCACAGTCCGCCCCATGGCTGTTTCAAGAAAGAGACCTCAGCTAGATCTGGCAGGCATCTGCCCTGACCCCACTCGCCTCCCTTGTATGAGACTTGCCGCAACCTCGTATGACACCAGGCGCTTCCCATTCCGGTAGGTCCGGCCCCAGCCGGGGGCTTGGCTGGAGCCCGCGATGCCAAGCCCGTTCCGGGCAGGTTCGCGGTATCCCCCGAGACGCCTCCAACTTGCCGGCCCTGGAGCCCGCGATGCCAAGCCCGTTCCGGGCAGGTTCGCGGTATCCCCCGAGACGCCTCCCGCTTGCCGGCCCTTGAGCCCGCGATGCCAAGCCCGTTCCGGGCAGGTTCGCGGTATCCCCCGAGACGCCTCCAGCTTGCCGCCCTGGAATATGAAACAGCCCTGCCCGCCCAAAAGTGCAGGCTACTCCCCAGCAGATCCCAGGCTAGAGTATGGCTCACCTGTGTGCCTCCATTTCGGGCCGGGCGTAGCGCTGGCGGCTGGCGCCGACCCTCTCGTGAAGGCACGACAGAGACCACCGCGACGAACTGGACTGGGAGAGGATCATGAATCTGAAACGACTGCGCCGAGTGAGGCTTGCGGCCGCCGTAGTCCTGGGAGTGACGGGCGCCGTCGCCCTCGGCGCGCCAACGCTGGAACTGTACGGCGTTCCGACCCTCGACAAGATCACCCCGACCGCGGCTCCCGCCGCTGCCTGGCAGAAAGGCCGGGCCACGGCCGAATGTGCCCGCAACGAGTGGGAAGCCCTCCAGATCGTGGTGCGGAGCTCGGAACCGGTCACCGGTCTGGCCCTGCGCCTGACTGACCTGCGCGGTCCGCCAGGCGGCGCGCTGGCGGTCAAGGACATGCGGCTGCGCCGGGTCGAGTGGGTCGATGTGAATGCGCCCTTTGACCCGGCCACCCCGTCGGAGACGCCTGATCTGCAACCGGATCCGCTCGCGCTGGTGAACCTGGCCACGGATCGCTTCAGCCTGGAACCGGGCCGTAACCTCGTGTTCTGGCTCATGGTGAGCGTGCCCGAGGCCGCGCCCGCCGGGGAGTACACCGGCGAACTTAGCCTGGGGACCGACGCGGCCACCCTGGCGGCGATCCCCGTGTCGTTGCGGGTGCGCAACTACGCCCTGCCGCGGCGCCCCATCCTGCAGAGTATGATCGGCCTGGCCGAGAGCGGTATCTACAAGGCCCATGGCTGCACCACCGCCGCCCAGAAGGAGGCCGTCATCCGCCTCTACTTCGACGAGTACATCCGGGCACGCCTCTCGCCGTTTCTCTACGCCCCGTCAACTATCGCCTTCAATCCCTTGCCCGGCGGCCGCATCAACTGGGAGTTCGCCAAGGGCCCGGATGGCCTGCCCACCGGCGCGGTGACGCTGGATTTCGCCGGCTTTGACCGCGAAGCGGAGACCTACCTCAACCAGCGCCAGGCATTCAGCGCTTTCAATATCGCGCCCTA
>CAILKC010000148.1 GCA_903834675.1 uncultured Victivallales bacterium
CATGCCCGAGGTCCTCAACGAGGCCATTGACGAGGGGAAATTGGGGCTCTCCGCGGCGGCTCTGGCCGGACGCCTGGAGGTCCGCCCCGAGAAGTCCTCCGAGGTCATCCAACTGCGTCTCGCGGGCCTGCCTGACGGGGCGCTGGCAGTGCGCGCGGTGAATGCCCTGGCCCAGGCCGCCGTCCGCCGCAATCGCGATTTCTACGCCACCCAAATCCGCCAGATGCACGACGATTTTGCGGCCCGCGCCAAGGAGGCCGAGGGCAGCCTGAGCGCGGTGGATGCCAAGCTGAAAGCCTTCCAGGAGGAACACCGCTTCCTCGAACCGCAGGCGGAGCATCAGGCTTACCTGGAGATGGTCTCGGCCATGTCGCAACGCCTGAGCGGTGCCCGCCTGGAACTCGAGGCGCTGGAGGTGCGGATCGGCAAGTACAAGACCCTGGCGGACGGGTTGCCGGACCAGGTCGTGCGCGAATCCTTTGAGGACAATCCGCTGAAGCGCCGGCTGACGAACACCGAGGTCGCCCTGCTCCAGGCTCGCACCCAGTACGGTCCCGCCAACCCCCGTGTCAAGGAGCTCGAGAGTGAGATTGAGGAGATGCGTAAGGCATTGTCCGACAAAGCAATCAATGCCTCGATGGAGAATGTCTACGAACGGAATCCCCTGAAGGAGCAGTTCCGCCGGGATCTGCTGAATCTCGAGGCCGAGCGGGAAGTGGCCCAGCAGCGGGTGGCCAGCCTGCAGACCGAGATGCGGGAACTGACCGCGCGCTTCGAGCCGATGCCCGCCCGCGACCTGACCTACCGCTCGTTGCTGGCCGAACGGACGATCGCCGAGGACTTCGTCAACTGCTTGCAGCGCAGCACCGGTGACGCGACCCTGGCGCTGCAGGTCGATCTGGCTGACCTGGAGGTCATCGAACCCGCCACCGCGCCCGGCCGGGTGCGCTCGTCGCTGGCGCTTCTGGTGGCCCCGGTCGGCGCCGGGATGGGGGCCTTCGGGGTGCTGGTGCTGCTGCTCCTGGTGGAGTTGGCCGACCCGCGTATCCGGACGGCCCGGCAGCTCGACCTGCGTTACCTCATTCCCTGCGTGGCGGTGGTGCCGCAGCCCCGGCCGCGGGCGGGGGCTGCCGAGTCGGGCCTGCTGGCCTACTGCCGACGGCTGGCCGACGTCCTGCCGACCCACGGCAGCGACGGTCGGCGTGCCACGGTGGTGGGCTGGACCTCGGCCGCGGGCGGCGAGGGTGTCAGCCGACTCTGTTCGGAGTACGCTACCTACATGGCCGAGCGTGGCCTGGCCGTGGCGCGGGTGTGCTGGTCGACGCCGGCGGACCCGACAGAGCACGCCGGAGCCCGGCTGGAGGCCTACCTGCGCGATCAGGTCCCCTTCGACGCCTTGCCGGTCCGCGCCTCGGGCGTCGACGTCCTGTCGGTGTCCGGCCCGGTTGCTGATCTGCCGGAACGGGCGCAGAGCGTCAGCATGCGGCGCTTACAGGATGCGCTGACCTCGGGCTACGACCTCGTCTGCCTGGATCTCCCCGCCGTCAGCGCCGACCCCGCCGCCATCATCCTGGCACGCCAGGTGGACAGCCTGCTGGTGGTGGTAGCGGCAGGACGCACCCACCGGGGGCCCCTGAACGAGGCCCTCGAGCGGCTGCGGGAGGGCGGCAAGCGGCCGTTCGGATTCCTGCTCAACCATCCCGGCCACCGCGCCGGGGCGCGGCGCGCGGCCCCGGCGGAGGCGCTGGCATGAGCGCGCTCGAACGCGATTGGGGAAGGCTGGCGCGACGGCCCCTTTGCCGCCTGGCGGCTGGGCTGGCCGCCGCGCTTCTCTGCCGGGGCGCCGTCCTGGGCGCGGCCGAGACCCCGGCCCCCGCCGCCGCCCCCGTCGTCACTCCTGTCGCGGCCGAGTCCCCGGCCGCCAGCCCGGCCCCCGAGCCCTACCGCCTGCAGGTCGGGGACGTGGTGGAAATCTCCGTGTTCGGGCATCCTGATACCACCTTCTCGGACGTCCCGGTCGCCCCCGACGGCAAGCTCTATTACCTCTTCCGCAATGGCGTCCCGGCGGCGGGCAAGACCCCGGCCGAGGTCAGTCGGGAGCTGGCCGCGGGCATGACCGAACTCTTCCCCGATCCGCGGGTGACCGTGGTTCCCATTCAGTTTGCGCGGAACCTGTTCATGATTCACGGCAAGGTTCGGGCGCCGGGCGTGTATGCCCTGGATATCCCCACCACGCTGCGCCAGGGCATCGCCCGGGCGGGGGGCATCGCCCAGGGGGTCTATCGCGCCACCACCGTCGAGATCGCCTCCCTGCGGGAAAGTTACGTGCTGCGGGGTGGACGGAAGCTCGAGGTCGACCTCGAACGCTTGCTCAACGAGAATGAGGCCAGCAAGGATGTGCTGCTGGAACCGGGCGACATCGTGTTTATCGCCTCCGGACTGGGCAAGAACGCGGAGATTTTCGTGCTGGGGGCGGTGCGACAGCCCCGGGCCATGGCCTACACCGATGGGCTGACCTTGGTCGGGGCCCTGGCGGGAGGCGCGGCGGACATGGGCGGCACGACCGGGCTGGCGGACCTCGATGAGATCGTCGTGGTGCGCGGCTCGCTGGCGGATCCGCAGCCCACCGTCGTCAGTCTGAAGAAGATCCTGGCCGGCAAGGCACAGGACCTCTACCTCGTTCCCGGCGACCTCATCTATGTGCCGACGAAACCATTCCAGTTTAGCCGCGAGCTGGCCAAGGAGGCGGTGCGTGTCTTCGTCCGCAGCTTTGCCTCCGGGGCCGGCACACAGTTGGTGGAAGATGTGCTTTTCCCGACTAAAACCACGCCGTGACGGGGCCCTGTCGGCCCGTCGGTTAGCGGCCCTCGGCCTGGCTCTGGGGGTCCTGCTCAGTGTCGGCTGCCGTGGGGCGCGGAAGCTGGATCTGACGGCGGCCGCGGCCGGGACGCCGGTACTGCTGCCGACGGAAGCGCCGAAGCCGCCGCCGCCCCTTCCGCCCGGCGGCGAGGTGTCGGCGGAGCCCTACCGCCTGGGGATCGGCGACGCGCTGGAGGTCTCCATCTACGGGCTGGACAACAGCCGCCGACGGGTGCCGATCGATCCCTCGGGTTCGATCACCTACATGGGGGTGGGCACGGTGCGGGCCGCCGGGCGGACCGTCGACGAGCTGCGGGAGGAATTGCAGCGGCTGCTGGCCCAGACCTACCGGTACTACCTGATCAACGTCGTTCCGGTGACCTTCGGGAGCCTGTCCTACACGGTCCTCGGGCAGGTCACCAATCCGGGGATGTACCCGATGCACGGCCGAACCACCATCGTGGAAGCCCTCTGTCGAGCCGGCGGCCTCAGCAGCGGCCAGTACCGGGCCTCGACGGTCGACCTCGCCGACCTGCAACACGCGGTCCTCATCCGCGGCGGCGCCACCGTGCCGGTCGACTTCGAAGCCCTTATCCTCAAGGGCGATACAGCCTGGAACGCTGACCTCGCCTCCGGGGACATCATCCACATCCCCTCGGTGCTCAAGAAGAGTGTCTACGTCCTGGGGGAGGTGCAGTTTCCACGCAGCATCGGCTTCTACGGTTCGGTCACGCTCATGGGGGCGCTGGCGGAAGCGGGGGGCACGCTGGCGGGGGCCGGGCGGACGGCGTATCTGATCCGCGGCAAACTGGCCGAACCCCGCCTCGGCCAGGTGGACCTGGAGGATCTGCTGCGGGGCAAGGCCGCGGACGTGCCGCTGGCTCCCGACGATATCATCTACATTCCCGCTCGGCGCTTCGAATTTGCCCGCGGCGTCGTGGAGGCTGCCATGCGCTCGTTCGCCCTGACCGTGGCAGGGGACAGCGGCTCGGCTTTGTACCGTCAGCAGATCCGCGGGGGAACGGGCACCACGAAACCGACGGTGCTGCCATGACGGCGGAGGCACCAACCGCGCCACCGCCGCGGCGGCCACCTGGGACCGAGTGAGACTATGGCTTCCGAAAACACTGCCGCACCCGCCCCCACCGAGCCGCCGCCGGGCGTGTTCTTCTCGGCCCGCACCATGGGCGGAGTCCCCTGGATGCTGTTGAGCAAGCTGGTGCTCTTCGCCGTCTACTTCGGCATCTCCGTGATCGCCGTCCGCCAACTGGGCGCCGCCAAGTACGGAGTCTACAGCCTGTGCAAGAACCTCAGCGAGTACCTGGTGGTGTTCTGCGGGCTGGGTCTGAATGCCGCCCTGATTCGTTTTTTGCCGGAACTCGAGCTCAATCATAACCGGGCCGGGATGATTCGCTTGTTGCGGCGCGCCTTCGCCCTGCAGGCGGTCGCGGCGGTGGGGTGCGGCGTGGCGCTGCAGGTGGCGTTGCCGCTGCTGAACCGGGCTTTCGGGGTGTCTTTTGGCCATCTGCTGTGGCTGACTGGGGTCCTGGTTGCCGCCGTGGTGGCCAAGGGCTTCGCCAACGATACTCTGACCGCTCTTTTCCGCAGCCGCGACGTGTGCATTCTGGGGATTGGGCAGGGCCTGCTTTGGGTGGCCCTTCTCTATGTGGGAATGCGTTTTCGGCCCGAGGCGGGGACGGTGCTGGCCGCTCAGGCGGTGTCGTTCGCCGCCGCGGCCGTGGTGGGTTTCGTGCTGCTGGTTGCGCACATTCGGGGGTTGCACTGGCGTTCCCCCCCACAAGGCATCGGCAAAGCGCGGGTTCTGCGCACCGCCCTGCCCATCATGGGGGGCAGTCTGATCCGCATGCTGATGGACAAGTACACCGAGGTGTTCTTTCTGGGGGCGTTCTTCTCTACCCAACTGGTCGGCATCTACGACCTGGGCTACTCGACGCCCGCCATCGTCATCGGGCTGGTGCCCACGGCGGTACAGTCGCTGTTTCTCTCCGGTTTCGCTGAGGCCTACACCCGCGACCCCAACTGCCTGCCCCGCCTGGTGAATGCGTGCTACAAGGGACTCATTCTGATTGCCGTGCCCCTGGCCGCGTTCGGCGTCTTCTTTGCCCCGCAGGGGATTGTGCTGATCTACGGCGAGAGCATGCGCGCCGCGGGTCCGGTGGCGTCCGCCTTCTGTGTTTTCCACGTTTTGCCGCTGGTATCGATTCCCCTGTCGATGGCGATCACGGCCCGCGAGAAGAACCTCGATATGCTGCCGATGCTGCTGCTCCAGGTGTGCTTGAACCTGGCTCTGGACGTCGCCCTGATACCCCACTTCGGCATGGCCGGCGCGGTGGTTGCGGTCTATGGCACCTACGCGCTGACGATTCCCCTCCGCCTGCGGACCGTGCGCCGTCTCATCGGCGGGATCTTCTTCCCCACGGGGTTCCTGCTGCGCATCGCCATTCCCTCGCTCATCCTGTCTGCGGCGCCCGCCTTCCTGGCGAACCGGCTGACGCTCCCTGCCCTGCTCGGACTGGGCTGCGCCTACCTGGCGGTCGGGGCGGTTTGCCTGCGCCTGTTCCGCCTGGTACATTCCGAAGACCTGAGGGATTTCCGCTCCCTGGGTATCGGGCGGCTCAACCGCGTTCTCGACCTTGTCGCGGGAGTTCCCAGATGACCGCTCCACGCATCCTCATCGGCGGGGTCCCGTTCGGCTGCGATAACGTCGGGGATGAGGCCATCCTCGAGTGCATCGTCGGCATCCTCCGTCACGACTGTCCCGGCGCGCGCCTCACCGTCAGCACCAACGACGGACCGGCCACGGCGCGCAAGCTCGGGGTGGAGACGCTGGAGTTGTTCGGTTTCAGTCCGCCGTACAGCCGCACCCGCATGGCCGAGGCCCTGCGCAGCCATGATGCCTTCGTCTGGGGTGGCGCCACCGGGCTGTCCGACTATCCCGAAATCCCCCTCGGAATGCTGCGACTGGCCCGCGAGGCGGGCCGCACCACGGTGCTCTGGGGAGTCGGCATGAACAGCGAACTCAACCCGGTCTGGTACACCCTTCTCCCCGGGCGGCGCCGCACCCTCCTGCAGTGGCTCAGCCGCTGTACGGGGGGCCGTTTCGACGCCGTGCGGGCCGAAGAGCAACGGCGCCAGGGGCGGGCCCGGCAGCGCATCTGCCAGGAACTGTCGCAGGCGTCCCTGGTGGTCCTCAGGGACGAGCCCAGCCTCCGCGAAGTGCGGCGCTGCGGCCCCCTCCCCGGCGCCCTCGTCGGGGCCGACTCGGCGCTGCTGCTCGAACCGACTCCCCTCGAGCAGGTGCGGCTCCCCGAAGCGACGCGGCGCTTTCTGTCGGCGCCCGGCCGCAAAGTCGGTCTGTGCGTGTCGGCCCAGCGCGAGATTCGCGACCGCGCCGGGCTGGTGGCTATGCTTGACCGCCTGGTGGACGAGGGGCAGGCGCGGATCGTCTTCGTCCCCATGAATCCGCTCACCGACGCGCTGCTGATGCGGGGGCTGCGAGAGGCGATGCGGCAGCCGGAGCAGGCCGTGGTGGTGGAGGGCCGCTACGAGCCCGGCGAGATCCTGGCCGTGGCGGGCACCCTGGATGTGATCGCTTCCAGTCGGCTCCATCTGCTGATCCTGGCCTCGATCCTGCACGTGCCCATCATCGGCATCAGCCGCGGGTCCAAAGTAGACAACTTTCTGGAGCCTTTCGGGCTGACCTCGGTCGGCAGTGTCGAGACCTGCGACTTCGGGCGCCTGGAGAGCGAGTTTCGGCGGCTGCTGGCCGAGCGGGCTGGCTTCGATCGCCGCAGCCGCGAGGTCCGCCAGGAGCTGCTGGCCCGGCTGGAACGAGCCCGGCTCCGCCTGCGCGAGGTATGGGGATCGACTAGGGCCGCGGCTGACCGCGCGGGAGGCGAGGAATGAGCGTGGAACTCCGCAAGGTGGTCCAGGTGCTGCGGCGGGTCAACCCCGACCGTTGGGGCGGCACCGAGACGGTCGTGTTCAGCACGGCCGAAGAGCTGATCGCGCGCGGCATCGCCAGTCCGGTGTTCTGCGCCGCGATGATGGCGCCCCCGGGAGCGGTGAGCGTCCGTGGCGTTGCGGTGCGGCGCTTCCCGTATGTGTACCCTTGGCTGTTCCTCGGTCCGGAGGCGCGCCGGGCCCTGGATTTGAAGGGTGGCAATGCCTGGTCCTACGCCCTCTACCGGGCCTTGTTGAGCGAGCCGGAGGTGTCGATCCTGCACGCGCACGTCCAGCTTCGCTTCGGGGGCACGGTCCGCACCGTGGCGCGGCGGCGGGGTATTCCCTACGTGGTCTCCCTGCATGGCGGCCAGTTCCGGGTGCCGGAGGCCGAAAATGCCGACATGATCGAGCCCTTCCGCGGCAAGCTCGAATGGGGCAAGTTGATCGGCCTGCTGCTGGGCTCTCGGCGGACCCTCAGCGATGCCGCCGCCATCATCTGCGTCGGGGCGAACGAGGTGTCCGAGGTCCAGGCGCGCTATCCCGGCAAGCGGGTCGAGTACGTGCCTAATGGCGTCCGCGTCGATCACTTCGCCAAAGCGGATGGCGACCTCTTCCGCCGCCGCTGCGGAGCGGCGCCGGGCGATAAACTGGTGGTCTGCGTGTCGCGCCTCGACTACCAGAAGAACCAACTGCTGCTGGTGCAGGCCTTTGCCCGCTTCCTGAAGCAGCATCGCGACTGGCGTCTGGTCCTGGTGGGGCCGGTCACGGCGGAGGCCTACCACGAGCGCATCCTGGCGACCGCGGCCGCGAGCATCCCAAAGGATCGGTTCACCGTGATCCCCGGCTTCGGTCCGGAGGATCCGCTGCTGCCGGCGGCCTTCCGGGCGGCGGATATCTTCGTCCTGCCCACCCGGCACGAACCCTTCGGGATCGTGGTCTTGGAGGCCTGGGCGGCTCGTGCCCCCGTGATCGCGACTCGAGTCGGCGGCATCCCGGGCTTTGCCGAGGACGGCAAAGACGTGCTATTTTTCCCGCCCGACGATGAAGAGGCCCTGGTGCAGCGCCTGGAAACCTTGGCGCAGAACCCCGAACTGCGGCGGGCCTTGGGGGAGGCGGGTCACGAGAAGGCGCGGCGCGACTACGACTGGGCGGTCATCGCGCGCCGCACCGAGAGCCTGTATCGAGAGGTGATTGCCGCCCACGGGGGCTGACGGCGGCGGCTTAGGGGTCCCGGAGACGAAGGGCGAGGTAAGCATGGAGTCACAGGTCCTGAAAGTGGGTTTCTCGGCCTTCGTCCTGCAGGGGGGGCGAACCGGCGTGGCCGCCTATGTGTGTGCTCTGTTGCAGCACTTGGCCAAGCGTGAGGGTTTGACGGGCGAGGTGCTGGTGCCGCGCTGCGATGCCGGGGTCATCCCCGCGCTGCCGCCTTCCTGGCGCGTGGTGCCGTTCCCGTCGTTGTGGGCGCGGCCGATCTGCAGCATCTTCTGGCACAACACCGTCCTGCCCGTGCTGGCCCGCCGCCGGCACTACGACCTGGTCCACGTGCCAAGCTATCGGCGCATCCCGCTGCTCAAGGGGGTCCCCACCGTGGCCACGGTGCATGACCTGGCCACGTTCCATATTGAGGGGAAATACGACCGGGCCCGCATGTGCTTCAACCGTCGCCTCGTGCCGAGCATGGTGCGCCGGGCCGACCGGGTGATCGCCGTCAGTCGCTTTACCCGCGCTGACATCGTGCGCCTCATCCGCTACCCGGCGGAGCGCCTGACCGTGATCTACAACGGCATCGACACGGAACGCTTCCATCCCCTCGAGCCGCAGGCCGCCCGCCAGCGCGTCAGGGAACGCTTCGGGGTCGAGGGGCCCTTCATCGTCTACGTCTCCAGGCTGGAGCATCCCGCCAAGAACCACGTTCGCCTGATCCGGGCTTTCGCCGCCTGGAAGGGGCGCTCCGGGAGCCCCGCCAAGCTGGTCCTGCCGGGCTCGGACTGGAATGGGGCCGCCAGCATTCGCGCCGCTGCGGCCGCCAGCCCCTGCGCTCAGGACATTGTGTTGCCGGGGTTTGTAGCCGGCGAGGATCTGCCGCACCTCTACTCGGCCTGCAGTCTGATGGTCTACCCGTCGCTGTTTGAAGGCTTCGGCTTCCCGATCCTCGAAGCGCTGGCCTGCGGGGCGCGGGTCGTTTGCTCGAACACCTCCTCCATGGGCGAACTGGCCGGCGAGGTCGTGCCGACCTTCGACCCGGAGCGTGAGGACGCCATCCTGGCGGCCATCGAGCGCGCCCTGGCACAGCCGCCTGACCCGGACGCGGCCCGGCGGGCCGTGGACTACGCCCGCGGCTTCACCTGGGAGGACGCGGCCCGGCAGGTACACGAGGTCTATCGCGCCGTCGTGGCGGGGAAAGGGTAGCCGCATGGATCCCGTCGCGGTGATCATGAGATCGAAGGACGAGATGCCTCACGTCCAGCGGGCGCTGGAGAGGCTTGGGCGCCAGCGCGGCTGCCCGTTCGTGCTCTTCAACGTCGATTCCGGCTCGACCGACGGGACCCTCGAGGTGATCCAGAAGGCCAACCCGGAGCGCCTCACCCGCATCCGTCCCGAGGACTACGTTGCCGGGCGGGTTCTCAATCTCATGGTCGAGAAGGCGACGAGTGCCATCGTGGTCTTCCTCAATGCCGATGCCATCCCTCTTCACGATGACTGGCTGGCGCTTCTGGTCGAACCCATCGCCCGAGGGACGGCGGACGCCACCTGCAGCCGCCAGGAACCCCGGGCCGAGGCGACCTTCCTAGTGCGCTTCGACCACGCTCGAGCCTTCAACCCAACCTGGCTGACCCCGGATAACGACACCTTCTTCTCGGCGGTTTCCTGCGCCTTTCGACGCTCGTTGTGGGAGAAGCAGCGGTTCCGTGAAGAGGGGATCGCCGAGGACCTCGAATGGTCCCGGCGCTGTCGCCGGGATGGGGCCCGCTTCGTCTATGTGCCCGACTCCCGGGTCGAACACTCGCACAACTACAGCACGGCACAGATTCGCCGGCGGGAATTTGGCCATGGCATGGCCTACGCGCACATCTTCGGGCAGCGGCCCAGCCTCGTGCGGCAGGTCGGGCGTTGCCTGAAGGAAATCCTCCGCGATGCGCTGGAAGCCGCCCGAACGGGCCATCTGCGCAGCGTCGCCGCCAACCTCGCCTTCCGGGTGGCCTACCATTCGGCCCATTACCGGGGGCTGCGCGAGTACTACCGACGCTTGCCGCCGAAGGAGGTGCCTCGTGGGTAAGTACACCCTGAAAGGGTCCAACGAACTGGACGCCCGCATCGCCGCGGATATGGCCCGGGTGGCCGCTGCCGTCGCCCGCTTGCCGGAAGCCGCCCGGATTCGGGCCGTGGTCCTCTTGGGCGGCTACGGCCGCGGCGAAGGGACGCCCTTCCTGCGCGACGGCAAGCAGGTTCCCTTCAACGACTACGATCTGGTGGTTGTCTCCGACGATCTCGGGCGAGGCGAGGCCAACGCATTGCGGGAGCGCCTCAAAGCGGCGGAAGGTGAACTGGGCCTGGCCTGCGGCATCCCGGTTGACCTCTGCCTGTACAGCGAACGCCGCCTGCGCCGAGCTGAACCCTCGTTGCTCAACTGCGAGATGCGCTGGGGTCACCAGGTCGTCAGCGGCGATCCGGCCATCCTGTCGCTGATGCCGCCGTACGGCTTTGCCGATGTCCCCAGCTCGGAAGGCGCCCGCTTGCTCATGAACCGCGGCGCGTTGCTGCTCGATGTGGCGCGGTTCCTGGACGGTCGGCCCACCCTCTACGAAGCGCCCGACCCGATCTCCATGGTGAAGTTCATGTTCAAGGCCCTGCTGGCCTTTGGCGATTGTGCGCTCCTGATCACGGGGCGGTACGATATCCGCTACGCGGCGAAGAAGGTGCTTATCCAGGAGCTGGCCGCCGAACCCGGGCTGCCGGAGGCGTCGTTCCTGATCGAGCAGTATCGCCGCGCCATCGAGCTCAAGGAGTGGGCTGAAGTCGAGCGACTGCTGGCGGTGCCCCTGCGCCAGGAATGGCCCCAGGTGCGTGACTACTTCCTGCGTTTCCTGCGCTGGTATGAGGGGCGCAGACTTGGGGGCTTCGGCACGGGCGACGGGGACTACGCCGCCCGCCTGCGTCGCTGCCCTCAGCCGCCGGGGCGCGTCCGTTCGCTGTGCGTGAACGCGCTGGCCTTCCGGCAGCAGGCCCTGCGGCCGAGTGTCGGCTGGCTGTTCTGCCATCCTCGGCTGCGGCTGTTGGCGGCCCTGCCGCTGCTGCTCGGGTCGTCCCCCGACCGGGCTCAAGCCGCGGCTTTGCTCAACGCCGCGGGGGACGACCGCGACACCGTGGAAGAGCGCTTCAAACAACTGCAACTCAGGTTCTCATGAAACGCCCAAAACTGGCTCTTTTCCTGTTCATCGACGCCTTCGGCTGGGAGGTGCTCCAGCGCCACCCCTTCTTCCTCGACGGCCTGACCGTCGAGCGCAAGAGCCTGGAGACCATTCTCGGGTACTCCTCCGCCTGCGATCCGTCCATCATCTCCGGCGTCATGCCGGAACGCCATCGCATGTGGTCCTCGTTCTACTACAGCCCCAGCACCTCCCCTTTCCGCCCCCTGCGCCTGCTGCGCTTCCTGCCGGAGTCGCTGTTCAGCCGGGGGCGGGTCCGCTCGATCCTGAGTCGGATCGTGAAGCGGGCCTACGGTTTCACTGGCTACTTCCAGCTCTACAACGTCCCCTTTCGTCTCCTGCCGCTCTTCGACTATGCCGAGAAATACAGCATCTGGGTCCCTGGGGGGCTGCGGGGCACTCCGACCATCTTCGACGACCTCACGGCGGCCGGGGTGCCCTACGCCGTCTTCACCGGTGACGGCGATGACAGCAGCCGCTTTGGGCAGCTCGAAGAGAGCCTGCGCGCCTCGCCCCTGAGCTTCGTCTATGCTGCTTTCGGCGCCTTGGATGCGCTCATGCATGCCCGCGGCAACGCGGGGCCGGAAGTCACCGAACTGGTCCGCGATTTCGACCGGCGCATCCGCCAGCTGCTCGCCCTGGCTGAGACGCTGTACGACGAGGTTTCCTGGTACGTCTTCACCGATCATGGCATGCACACGGTGGAGCGGGTCTGCGACCTGCAGGCCGAGGCGGCGACCCTGGGCCTGACCTACGGCCGCGATTACGTGGCGTTCTACGACTCGACCATGCTCCGCTTCTGGTTCCTCAACGAGACGGCGCGGCAGCGCCTGACCGGGTGGCTCAAGAACCACCCCATGGGGCGCATCCTCAGCGAGGGCGAACTGCGGCGCCGGGGGGTGTTTTTCGCGGACGCGATGTACGGCGAACTGATCTTCCTGGTGCATTCGGGCGTGCTGGTCATCCCCGGGTTCATGGGGGCGCGACGGATCGCGGGGATGCACGGGTATGACCCGGCTGACCCCGACTCCGCCGCCGCGATCTCCTCGAACCGCAAGCTGCCCGCGGAGCTCGCCTGCATCCGCGAGATCTATGGTCTCATGCGCCAGGAAGCCGGCCTGGGCCCGCGGATACCAGCGGCAGAGGGCGGGGCAGGCGCCGCCGCCTCGCGGGAGGATGCGTGATGTGGCGAGAGCGTACCGTCGTCCTGGGACTGCCCTTGGATCTCCTGACCCTGAACGCCGCGGTCGAGGCCGTCTTCGCCCTGGCTGAGGACTACCGGCGGGACGGCCGACCGCGCCTGGTAGTGACCATCAACGTCGACTTCGTGGTGAATGCGCACGGCTGGTTCGCCTCGGTGCATCGGCACCCCGAGCTGCTGCGCATCCTGCGCGAAGCCGACCTGGCGACGGCCGACGGGATGCCGCTGGTGTGGGCCTCGCGACTGCTGGGCTGCGCGCTGCCGACCCGGGTGACGGGGGCCGACCTGGTTCCGGCCCTGGCAACTGCCGCTGCGACCCGGCAGGCCTCGCTGTACTTCCTCGGGGGCCGCCCGGAAGTCACCGAGGCCGCGGCCCAACTCTTGCTCGAGGCGAACCCTGGCCTGCGCATCGCCGCCGTGGATGCGCCCTTCGTCTACACCGAGGGAGGCAAACTGGCGTCCGCGTACGAGGAAGACACTCCTATCTGCGAGCGCATCAACGCCGCTCACCCTGACTTCCTCCTGGTCGCCTTCGGAAACCCCAAACAGGAACTCTGGTTCCGCCGGAATCGCCACCGTCTGAAGGTCCCGGTGACCATCGGCATCGGCGGCACCTTCAACTTCATCACCGGCGCCATCTCCCGCGCTCCGGGGTGGATGCAGCACTCGGGGCTGGAGTGGGTGTACCGGATGGCGCAGGAACCCCGGCGTCTGTGGCGACGCTATGCCGTAGGGATGGCCAAGATCGCTTGGCTATTGGCGCCGACCTTGCTCGCCGACCGCCTGCCGACGCGTTTTTCGCGGCGGCGCCGGCAGGCCCCCGAGGCCCCGCCAATCTTCTTCTCCGAGGGCACTCGCCTGCGGGTGCAACCCGTCCCGGCGGAGGAAGCGCCCGGCGTCGCAGCCGAGCTCGGGGCCAGGCTGCTGGCGGACCCCCCGGAAGTCCTCGTTCTCGATGTCTCGCATATCCGCTCTGTCTCCTCGGCCGCAGTGGCGTTTGTGGCCGAGTGCCGACGGCAACTGAGCCCGCTGGGGACGGAGGTCTGGGTCTACGGCATCCGTCCCGCCTTCCGCCGACAATTGATTCGGTCACGGGCCTGGGACCTGCTGCGGGACGGCGTGCTCGAACACCTGACCCATGCCGTGCCGCGGGCGGCGGGGAGCGCCGAGGCGGGACGCTGCATGCTGGGCATCGACGCCGTCGGCCAGGCCGTCGTCGTCGCCGTCTACGGGGAACTCTATACCGACCGACTGGGTGACCTCGACCGCTCGGCCCTGGCCGCGGCCATCACCCGCCGGGATTGCATCGTCGATCTCGGCTACTGCGCTGACATGGACGGCGCTGGAACAGGGTTCCTCATGCGCCTCCGCGAGGTCACCGAAGCCGGCGGCGGGCAGTTTATCCTCTGCCGTCCCTGCCCTGCCGTCAGGCAGATCCTCCGCATCAACCGGGTCAGCGGCGCCGGGCAGATTGCGGTTGACCTGGCGCAAGCGCGGAACCTGCTTGCCACGGCACGAGTCTGACCCAGGAAAAGGACGGAGGATAGCGTGGAGTCGGAATCACTTGGCGCGCTGCTGGCAGGCGCCCTGCTAACCGGGTTCGGAATGCTGGTGCTGGTCACGGTGGGGTTGAAGGAAACCCCCACGTTCTGGAGCAATGCGGGCGGTTACTCGGCCGAGTTTCGTCACCTGGTCTTAGTCTTCTTTTACCCAACGCTGGCGGTCTATGCTCTCTGGCTGGTCGCCAGCACCCTGTTGGGTTGGTCGGTGCTCTGTGGCGGGAGTCGCGCCGGCTTCGTTCACCTGTTGGTGGCCGCGCTGAACTGGCTGCTCCTAGCCACCATCGTCACCGTGCTGGTCTGGAATAATGTACTGAATCTGCTGCGCGGCTTGCCCCTGCACTTCCATTCCCTGCTCTAGCCTGGATTATTCACCACCAAGAACACGAAGATCACCAAGATAATGCAGGGCAAATGGTTGCACGATTCTCACCGTTTTACCTCTTCTTTAGGACCCTTCGATTCTACTACACTCGACTCTTTCACCACAGAGGACACAGAGGTCACAGAGGGTGGCAATAGAAGATGGACGATATGCACATAACTTACTCTTCTCCTGTGTGTTACTCTCTGTGCTCTCGGTGCTCTCTGTGGTTGACAGAATTGAGAATCGAAAGGCCCTGACCTCTTCTTTGTGTTCTTGGTGTTCTTGGTGGTTGAAATGGCCATTCATGAATAAGGCAGGCCAGCACGCCGCCAGGGGCGGGGGCTGCGTTCTCTGGTACTCGTACAAGGCAACCTGATGACTGCGATCTCGTCTTCACTGTCAGCCCGTACTGCCGCCTTCCTGGGGGCGTCGCGGGAGCGCATTGCCGTGCCCCGCACAAGCCCGCATGCCGCCAACTGGCAGCGCGCCTTCTTCGAGCAGTTCCAGGACGAGCCCTTGCACCTGCGTCAGGCCAAGGCTTTTGCCTATAGCCTGGTCAACGAGCCGGTGTGCCTGCTCCCGGACGGCCGACTGGTGGGGCACATCTACCAGGCCGTACCTGGCGCCCAGGCGCCCGACAGCGGCGGCTGGGGAGGGCGCTGCGCCGAGCTGGATGCGGGCGCCGTCATCGCCCGGCGCCTGGCGGCCGAGGTCCCCGAACTGGGGCGCTACTGCCTCTCCGCCGAGAGTTGGGCCGGCTTTGCGGGGTGCGCTCCCGGGCATATCGGCTGGCACTGGGAATGGGGGGTTCAGGGCGGCATCGAAGCCCTGCTGCAACGCCTCGATGCGGCCTGGCCCACTCAGGATGAACGGGGACGGCAGACGCTCGCGGGGATGCGCCTCTGTGTGCAGGCCGTGCTGGACTGGAACGAGCAGCATCTGGCGGCCCTGCGGCAGGCCCTCGCCGCCGCGGGCGATCCCGACCAGCGGGCCGCAATCGCCGCGCAGATAGGGCTCTGTGAATGGGTCCCGCGGCACGGCGCGCGCTCGTTCCGCGAGGCGGTCCAGGCATTCCACTTCCTCTACCTGGCCACAATCTTCGAGAATCCGCACGGCGGCAATGGGCCAGGCCGCCTCGACTACTGGCTCTGGCCCTACCTCGAACGCGATCTCGCCAGCGGTGCCGAGACGCTGGACAGCGCCCGCGAGCTCATCGACGAGCTGTTCATCCGCTTCCACGAACGCCTGATGCATGGCAACGACGGCTGGGTGGAGACGATTGTGGTCGCCGGCTGCCATCCCGACGGCAGCAGCGCCTTCAACCCGCTGGCCCGCCTCATGGTCGAGTCCATCACCGCCCTGAATCTCTCGCATCCCTCCGTCTACATTCGTCTTCCCGAGCATCCCGAGCCTGAACTGCTGCGCCTGGCGGCGGCGGATCTGGCGCACGGCGGCAATCGAGCCCAGGTCCTCAGCGACCCGGCCATCGTGGCGGCGATGACCCACGGGGAGGCCATGCCCGTCGAGGATGCCCGCATGTACATGTGCGGCGGCTGCATGGAGGTCTCGCCACAGGGCATGAACGGCGACCTGCTGTTCAGCGGCTTCATCAACACCCCGAAGATCCTCGAGCTGGTGCTCAACGGCGGGGTCTGCCTGCGCTCTGGCGTCAGCGTGCTGCCGGACCTGACCCGGGCCTTGCCCGACTATGCCTGCTTCGAGGATCTCTACGGCGCCATGGAGCGCGAACTGCAGCGTCTGACCGAGGCGACCTTCCGCCTGATGGATATCACCGCCGAGGCCTGGGGCCGCCTGCGGCCGCGGTTCCTGGTGTCGGCCATGGTGCAGGACTGCATGGCCCGCGGTCGTGTCATCAACGCGGGCGGCGCCCGTTACGAGGACACCGGTTCGACCCCCCTCGGACTGCCCAACCTGGCCGATAGCCTGTACGCGCTGCGCCGGGCGGTATTCGACCGCGATGCCTTTATCAGCGCGCCCGAGCTACTCGCGGCCCTGCGCCGCGACTTCGAGGGCGCCGAGCCGTTGCGGCGGCGTCTCCTGGCGCTGCCAAAGTATGGCCAGGGGTGCGAGGAGGCCGACGCGATGATGCAACGGGTCGTGCGCACCGTCTGCGCTCTCTACGAGGCCCGCACCAACCTCCTTGGCGGTCGCATGAAGCTCATGATCATGACCTTCCGCATGGCTCCCATCGCCGGACGCGCCCTCGGCGCCACGGCTGACGGCCGACACTCGGGACAGCCCATTGCGCAGGGCATCACCCCCCAGAATGTGGCCCTGACCAAGGGGCTCACCGTGGCCGTCACGGCGCACAACCGCCTCGACCTGCACCGCTTCAGGGGCGGCGCCAGCAGCATGTATGACCTCGATCCGTCCATCGCTACCACCGAGATCGTGACCGGCCTGCTGCGGGCCTTCCTGGCGGGCGGCGGGCAGATGTTCCAGGGCAACATGACCGAGGTCGCCGAGCTCGAACGCGCCCTGGCGAAACCGCAGGACTTCCCGCATCTCATGGTGCGTGTCGGCGGCTTCTCGGCGCGCTTTGTCGCGCTCGAACCCGAGCTCCAGCGCGACATCATCAGCCGCCACAGGCACTGTCAATGAGGCCCTTGCAGCCAGACCGGCGCCTGCCCGCGTGGCGCCCGAGCGCCAGCCCAGGGCCAGTCAGTCCAGTCACTCCAGTCAGTTCAGTCCGCCCCCGCCCCGGCCGCCGCCTGGTGCGGCTGGCCGGGCTGGCGCTCCTGGCGACGCTCCGGCCGGCAGGGGCCGCGGGAGTGAACTCCGTGCGCCTCGAGGATCTCTACGTGCTGGCGCGGTCCTTCGAGGTGCAAGCGCTCGTCGCCGCCCCGGACTGGTCTCGAGCCGAATCGCCGCCGCTGCTGCGCTTTGCCTGGATGAGCGACTTTCACCTGGACGGCGGCGAGCGCTTGCCGATGATTCGCGCCGCCTGCCGGACGGTGCGCGACACGGTCCGACCGCACTTCGCCATCCTGACGGGCGACAATTCGGCCTATGATCCCACTGCCACCAGCGCCCGGGCCGCTCTGCCGCAGAGCCTGCGCCGCCAATTGGCCTTCAAGGATTTTCTCGATACCGAGTTGGACCTGCCTGTGGCCATTCTCCCCGGCGACAACTGGCACCGGAATGCGGAGAAGGTATTCGGACCGACGCGCTTCAGCTTCAATGCCGCCGGGCTGCATCTGGTCTTTCTCTCGCCGGACCGTAAGGCGTCGGGGGTCGAAGGGTGTGACGCCTTCGACCCGCCGACCTGGGAATGGCTGGCCCGTGACCTCGAGGCGCATCGTGCCCGGGCGACGCTGGTCATCCTGCACGAGAACGTGGTGCCGCCGACCTTTCTCGACGCGCCGCGGTTGGAGCGGCTTCTGCTCAGCCAACCGCAGGTGCTGGCGACCCTGAGCGGCCACCTGCACTTGGACCTCGAGTTCCGCCGCGGCGGCTTGACGCACTTCGTCTGCCCGTCGCTGGCGCCGGGCGCGCGTCCCGGCTTCAAAGTGGTGGCGCTCTACCCAGACCGGCTGGTGCTCAACACCTGGGAGTACGACGCCGCGGCGAAGACCTTCCGTTCCACTCTCAAGTGGCAGCGCCTCGACCTCCCCGACGGCGAGCTGCGCCGCGCTCTGCAGCCGGTCGATACGACCCGCATTCTGCGCGAAGACCGCAGGGAGATGCCCGCGCTGCCCTTGCTCGAAGACACCGCCCTGCTGCAACGCCAGGGTGAGCTCGTGATGCCGCTGCTGCAATTCGTCATGGAGCGCGGGGCGCAGACGCTGGCGCCGTGAGGCCCGTGGCGGCTGCAAGATGAGACCCCCGCTATATCTGACGGACGTCTGCAAGACCCTCTTGCCGCCCTAGAGCCCGCGATGCCAAGCCCGTCTCGGGCGGGTTCGCGGTATCCCCCGTCTGCAAGACCCGCTTGCCGCCCTGGAGCCCGCGATGCCAAGCCCGTTGAGGGCGGGTTCGCGGTATCCCCCGTCTGCAAGACCCGCTTGCCGCCGGGATTCGGGCTTGCCCCCGCCAGAGGCCGGGACTGCGGTTACCCAATCTTCGGCCGGGCGTATACATTGCGGGGTCGCCAAGCATCCTCCCCGGAGTCCATGCCACCGTGCCTTTTCGAGAAGCTCAGAAATCCCCTCATCACCCTGCCAACGGCAGGTGGCCTCGGCCTGACTCCAGGGCGTGGCGGGCAGGCGGCCTGCCTTGGCTGCTGGCGCTGCTGACGGCGAGCGCTGTCGGCGCGGCGGACAGGGTTGGCCTGTCGGTCGTGCTCGAGGCGCGCATGGCGGCGAGTCGCGGGGTGAATCTACTGCTGACGCACCAGCGCGCCGATGGGTCGTGGGCTGGGGAGGCGGTGACGACGGCGCAGGTGCTGATCTGCCTGGAGAACGCCCCTGTCCTGGCTGGCGACACGCGCGGTACCGTGGCCGTGGTACAGGCAGTGAACTACCTGCGCCGCAGCGTGGCGGACACCTGCCCCCTGGCGGCGACGGGCGCGCCGACGGCAACGGCGCTGGAGGCGCTCGCGGCCGCGGTGACCGCCCTGGCCCGGGACAACCTTGCCACGCATCGCGAACTGCTCTCGCGGGGGCGTGCCTGCCTGCTCGCGTCGGTTCGGCCGCTGGACCTGGCCAAAGGCAGGCCGGAGGGCGCTTTGGCGCTGGGTCCGGCGGGCTTTCCAGAGGCGGCAACGACCTGCGCAGCGCTGGATGCGCTGCTGGTTACGGAAGGCCTCGATCCGGCGTGGAACCGCGAGGGGTACACGGCGCTGACCGCCTACCTGCGCGAGGCGTTGCGGGCGCTGCCACGCTCCGCTCCCGCCGTCGCGCCTGGGGCTTTGGAGGCGACGCTGGTGCGGGCCCTGCTCTGCCTGGGCGTGAACCCAACCGAGTCTCTGGTCGCAGACGCCCTGGCCAGGCTGGCGCAGACCCCGTCCACAGACCCTGCCCTTGCCTTCGCCTCAGCCGAAGCCCTTAGCCTGGCCCGTTCAGATACGGCCACCCCGGCGCTGGCGCCTCTGGCCGGCTGGCGTGACCGCTTGCTCGAGGCCCTGCTTGGGACCCAGCAGGGTGACGGCGGCTGGCCAACCACCGCGGGCACGGGCTCCCGCGACCGCTCAACCGCTCTTGCCCTGCGGGCCCTGCAGGTCGCGGCCGGTTGGCGCCTGGCTGACTCTGAGTCGCCGCCCTGAGGCAACGCCGTGAGATGGACTGCGGTGCCAAGTCCGCCCCGGGCGAACGCGACACCGCTTGGGCCGGAGCGGCAGCCCCTGCCCCAGATGAACGAGGTTTCATCTGCGCCCACCTGGAGCTTCACCATGCTGGCGTAGCCTAATGGCACCAAGTCGGAACG